>JAYSZS010000234.1:0-19848 GCA_043737935.1 Propionivibrio sp.
AATGATTGGAATCACTTGATGCGCTTTAGGGGCAAAAGTCCAGACCCCAAACCGCACGATACCGGCTGAAATAACCTCCTTTCGCTTTCTTGTCCTTTAACCGCACCGTTGGCGATCAGGCATGATTTTTAAAATGAGATTTGCTGGGATCAAACGCCTGGACGTGCGCTACTGGGCGAACTGTGGCAAGTGGATGAGTATCCGGACAACATTACGCATTGCACAAGCACTATTCAATCACCGATCACGGATAGCCGGGTTTAACTTCGTTTGCACCCACTAGCGGCCTTTCCACTGGGCCTTGCGCTTGCCGATGAAGGCGTCGATGCCTTCGCCGGCGTCTTCGCTCATCATGTTGCAGGCCATCACTTCGGAGGCGTACTGGTAGGCCGCATCGAGCCCCATTTCGAGCTGCTTGTAGAACATCTGTTTGCCCATGCCAATGGCCAGAGAGGACTTGGCGAGAATCGATTGCGCGAGCTTGTCGACTTCGGCATCGAGCGCTGCGCCCGGCACGACACGGTTGACCAGCCCTGTTGCAGCGCCATTGATGCGTCGATGAAGTCGCCGGTAAGCAGCATTTCCAGCGCCTGCTTACGGCCCAGATTGCGCGACAGGCCGACCCCGGCGTTGCGCAGAAGAGGCCGACATTGATTCCCGACGTGGCAAAGCGCGCAACATCGGCCGCCACCGCCAGATCGCACATGGACACCAGTTGGCAACCCGCCGCCGTGGCGATGCCGTGGATGCGGGCGATCACCGGTTGCGGCTTCCGGGTGAGGGTCATCATCATCCTGCCGCATTGCGTAAACAGCGCCTGCATGAAGACTTTGCCGGGGTTGGCGCGCATCTCCTTGAGATCGTGCCCGGCACAAAACGCCTTGCCGGCCCCGGCAATCACCACCACACGCACTACCGGATCGGTCGCAATGGCATCCACTTCGCTTTGCAGCGCGGCGATCATGGCGCTCGACAGCGAATTGAACTGCTGTGGCCGGTTCAGCGTCAGCGTCGCGATGCCCTGGCTGTCGCTACGCAGGACATAGGGTTCCTGATGGGTTTCGGTATTCATGGCCTTTGCTCCTTTTCGTCGGGTTTTTCAAGTTTTGGAACACTTTGCTTTTAAATCACGTGCCGTCGCGATTTCCATGCGATGCAAATTACAGAATTCAGCCCGCGCAGGCGCCAAAATTATCTGGCATCTGAACGGCGACCACTTCGCCCCGGACGCACGCGACGCCGTCGACAAACAATGTTGAGTCGACCAATACCTTGTGCCGCTTGATCTCGCGCACCCGTCCGCGAATTTCCAGCTCGCGGCCGAGTGGGGTCGGCTTGAGGTAACTGACGTTCAATGCCCCGGTAACGAAACAGAATGCCGGCAGGCTGTCCATCGTCCGGCCCTCGGCGCGATACATCGCGGCGGCAGCGGTGCCGGTGCTGTGACAGTCGAGCAGCGAGGCCAGCAGGCCACCATAGACATAGCCGGGGATGGCCATAAGGTACGATTCAGGCAAGAAGCGCGTGACGCTCTCCTCGCCCTCCCAGAAAGTCTTGATGCGATGGCCGAGCCGGTTCTGGCTGCCGCAGCCGTAGCAGTGGGCAAGATTTTCCGGGTAGTAATCCTGAAAGGCTTTCATTTGGCATCCACTCTTGTTGGACTCATGGGCTTGCTCAAGGCGCCATCGGGCAGGCGACAAAACGGATCACGCCGTCTTCGCCTGTTGCGCGCAGCAGTCTTCCGGCCTGTTCGAGAGGGTTCAGATGGGCAATCGCTTCGCCCATCGCGAACATCAACTGGTGCGTATCCAGTTCCCTCGGAAACAGCGTCGACAGCAACTCCGCCGCGCTGCGCGGCTGCGCGCAGTTTTTGGCAGGCACCAGCAAACGTTCCTGATGGGGTGCGTGCTGTTCTTCGATCCGCTCCAGCATGCCGTAAAACGGCAATCCGTGCGACGGAAGCACCAGTGTTGCGGTGGGCAGATGGCGATAACGATCGAGCGAGTCGAGGTAGTCGGCGAGCGTGTCGGCCATCGGCGTTAACGCGCAGTCGCTGATATTGGTCGATATTTTCGGCACAATATGTCGCCGAAAATCAGCACGCCGAGGCCCGCGCAGTAAAGCGATAGGTGTTCCGGCGAGCGGCCGAAACCCGCCTCGCCGGCCGTCGGGGGAGCAGCGAAAGGATAGTCTGGAAACATAAGGTGGCGGATTGTAAAACCTCGGGAATCTACACACTGGGCTGAACAGGGGCGCTCTGTCCCTTGACGTTTTATTTGTGCAAAATAGCATTCGTATCGAGGGGCGCTGCATCAAGCATTACATGGAGCCGACTCGTGCTGACACGAGGCCAGCGCGGCAAGAAAATCCTCACTTTTCTCGACCCGGCGCATGCCTTTGCCACCGCCGCCGGTGGCTGCCTTGATCCGCACCGGGTAGCCGATGGCTTCGACCTGCGCAGGATCGGGTGCCCTCTGACCTTGCGCCCGTACTTGGCGGCAAGTTCGTCGATTGTTTCCGAAGCAAGATAGCCGTGGGTCGAGGAGAAATCAAAATAAAAGTCCAGCGCGTTATCCATTATTCACCTTCCCGTCTTCGTTTATTCTGCCTCGATCGCGCGGCAATGACCATGCGCTAAATGTCGTTTGCCCCTTCATAGATCTGGCAGACACGCACATCGCGATAGATACGGCTGGTGGCCAGCGTCATCGCGGTCACCGTCAAGCAAGAACAAAGACGTCACGTCTTCCTCAACGGAACGACCTCGATCGTCCTGCGCGACGATCCGCTGCATCGGGTCGAGGCCGGTGGCGTGCACGTTGGCGGCCTGACGGCGCCGATGCCCGGCAAGATCGTCGCGCTGCTTGCCACGCCCGGGCAATGCGTCGGCAAGGGCGCGCCGCTGCTGATTCTCGAGGCGATGAAAATGGAACATACGATCACCGCACCGATGAACGGTACGGTCAAGGCTTTCCGTTATGCGACCGGCGATCAGGTGGTCGATGGCGCAGAACAGGTCGAGTTCGAAGTTGAGCCGAGATGGCCGGCCTGGGTGTTGCTGACTGCCGTTTCTGCAGAGAATACAAACCTTATTCTCCACAATCAAGGCGCAGATAACGCTTGATCTCGCGGAAATAACCCCGGATAAAATCAGCAACTAAAGCGGAGAATATCGTGTATAACTGGTCAAATCCTGATTGGCCCACGTGGAAAATCGACATGCATATTAATTGCACGCTAGAGCGCTTCATGGATTTCCACGATTGAATTTCAGATCGGTTCCAACCGGTTAAACGAGAGGACGAATCGCTGATAGCCATATATCAATAAGTTACAAAAGAATTGATGTCAGAGACTGTGAAAAAATCAAAAATCCACCGCAAAGACGCAAAGGTGCAAAGAAAGTGCAAAGTTAACCCGTTGCTTGTAAAGTCATACTTTGCGTCACCTAGCCATTTTGCGCCTCTGCGGTGGGGGTTAAAGCATTAATTCACAGCCTCTCAGGAAAATTATGAATAACGTCGCTTTTCATTACGCTTTTGCGGGAATCAATCAATCAACCCATCCATCCATCCCTCATCGATGAATACCAACATTACTTCCGAGCCGCTGATATTCGTCGATCTTGAAACTACTGGCGCAAATTTTGCCAATGATCGAATCATCGAGATCGGTTTTGTCGAGGTCGATGCGCAAGGTTCACGCGAGTGGAGTTCACTGGTCAATCCGTGCACACTCGTTTCGGAGTTCATCACCGGGCTGACCGGAATCGATTCGGCGATGGTTTCCTCGGCGCCACACTTTGAGCAACTGGCGCCCCTCGTTCTTGAGAAGTTGCGAGGACGTCTTTTTATCGCGCACAACGCCCGTTTTGACTACACCTTCCTCAAGCGCGAATTCAAACGCCTTGGTATCGAATTTCGGGCGCCGAATTTGTGCACCGTCAAACTGTCGCGCAAACTTTTTCCCGAACATCACCGCCACAGCCTTGATGCCTTGCTGGCGCGCTATAGCATCACCGGGGGCGATCGTCACCGCGCTCTGGCGGATGCGCAGGTACTTTGGGATCTCTGGCAACGCTGGCATGAATTGTTGCCTGCTGAAACCATCAGGAACGCCATTGAGGTCATTGTCGGTCGACCGGACTTGCCGGCGCAGCTTGACCCGGCATTGATCGACGATCTGCCCGAAGCACCGGGCGCTTATGCCATGTTTGGTAAGGCCGGTAATGTTCTGCTGATCAAGCGCAGCACAAATATTCGTCAGCAGTTATTCGCACATTTTGCCCCTGGCAAACGGGAAACGGCATTGGTGCGCGATACTTGGCGCATCGAGTGGCATGAGGCGGCCGGAGAACTTGGCGCGCGGCTGCGCGAACTTGAATTTTCAGCGGCCACCCGCAAGCCGCTTGACGATCTCTGCTCGTGGCAGTTAATACGCCATGGCGAGGGTGATTTTCGCCCGCAACTGGTCAATGCCCGGGATGTGGACTTTTCGTCCGCCAACGATCTGTTTGGTCTGTACATGAACCGGCGTGAGGCCATTCATGCCCTGCGCAAACTCGCTGAAGCACACCGCTTGTGCCATAGCCGGATCGGGCTGGGTGCGGGGAAATCGGGTGAAGCCTGTATTGGCTTAAAGCAGAAGACGTGTCGCGGCGTGTGTGTGGGCAAGGAGGCGGTTTCGCTGCACAGTGTTCGCCTGATGACGGCACTGGCGAAGTTCAAGTTAAGCGATTGGCCGTTCGCCGGGCCGGTGGCGCTGATCGAGCGCGACGAATTCGGAATGCGCGAGGATTACCACCTGATCAGTTGCTGGCGTCACCTGGGTACGGTGCATGACGAAGCGGCACTTCACGATCTCCTGGAAAAGCGCAGCGAAAGCCGATTCGACCCGGATATCTACCGGATTATCAACAAGTTTCTGAAGGCAGGAAAAGTCCGCGTGCAGGCCCTGCCCCGGCCTTGAGTGTGCTCACTTTGAAAAATCGATAACCAGGGCCTTACCTGAGCGCCCCCCAGCGGCACGCAGCAAATCAGCGATGTCGGTGTTATCGCTCTTTAACGCCCAGTCGATCGCCGTGTCCCCGTTCTCATTGGCTAGCGTCGGGTCGGCCTTGTTTTTCAGGAGCAGTTTGATGACTTCAATGTGTCCGAAACGCGCCACAAAAAACAGGGCTGTTGAACCGTTTTCAGTCCTCGCATTGATCTCGGCACCGCCGCGTTTCAGCAGGTAATCGACAATTGCGGTATGGCCATTGTAGGCGGCGTACGTCAGCGGTGACCAGCCATAGAAGTTGACCTCGGCGCCGGCTTCAACCAGGCGCTGTACGAACTGAAGCTTACCCGTATAGGCGGCTAGACTGAGCGCCGTTTCACCATTACGGTTGCGTACATTGAGCTTGGCGCGGCGTAGCAGCAGATAATCGAACAGCTCCGGAACGTCTCGCCGCACGGCCTGGATCAGCAGCGAATTTCCCGCTTTATCAACCGTATTGACATCGACTCCACGCTTGATCAGGTTGATCGCGGCGCCGGAGTCACCACGAATCATCGCCTCTTCCATGTCTTCATACGCCCCTGCCGAGGCCAGGGCGGGTATCAACAGCGCAAACAGCAAAGCAATGATCTTTTTCATGGGTAAATTCTCGTTCTGGCTTGAGGGAAAAGACGAAAAAAATTATCCGTAGTCGCTCTGGCGATTTCTTCGAATGAAATGTCTCGTAAACGGGCGATTTCTTCGGCAACGTACAGTACATAACCTGGCTGGTTTGTTTTCCCGCGATATGGCATCGGCGCCAGGTAGGGTGAATCGGTTTCGATGAGCAAACGATCGAGCGGAACCCGGCGCGCAACGTCTTTGATGATCAACGCATTCCTGAAGGTCACGATACCGGAAAGAGAGATATAAAAACCCAGCGCCAGAGCCGCCTGGGCCACGTCCCAATTCTCGGTGAAACAATGCATGATCCCACCAACACGTCCTGCTCCCTCCTCGGACAGCAGCCGCAGCGTATCGCTCGTTGCCTCGCGGTTATGGATGACCAGCGGTTTTCCTGCCTCGACTGCCGCGCGGATATGGGTGCGGAAGCGTTCCCGCTGCCATTCCGGTGCATCCTTGTGCCAGTAATAGTCGAGACCGGTTTCGCCGATGGCGATGACCTTAGGATGTCGGGCCAGATTGACCAGTTCGTCGAGCGTCGGTTCGCGTGCATCGGCCGCCTCAGGATGCACGCCAACAGAGGCAAAAATATTGGGATGCGCCTCGGCAAGCAACAAAATACGGGGCAAATCCTCCAAATTGACGCCAATGCAAACTGCACAGCCGACCTTGTTTTTCTGCATCAGATCGAGAAGCTGGGGGAGATTTTCAGCAAGCTCGGGAAAGTCAATATGGCAATGTGAATCGATCAGCATCGGATTGCGATCACATGGTATGGGTCGGGCGATTCGATTGCATCACACCGCCGAGGAGTCCTTCGATCCTGCGCCGTGCTTCGATGCCACTTTCGTCATTCTTGAAATGCACGCCAATCCCTTGTGCCTTGCTGTTCTGGGCGCCGGCTGGCGTCAGCCAGACCACCGTACCGGCGATCGGCAGCTTGGCCGGGTCATCCATCAGCGAAAGCAGCATAAAAACTTCGTCACCAATGTTGTAGGCACGTGTCGTCGGAATGAAGATGCCTCCATTGCGCAATAGCGGCATGAAGGCGGCGTAAAGCGCCGACTTAGAACTGATGTTGAGCGATAGAACACTCGGTCGCGGTGCGACGGCAACGGCAGGTTTGGCATTGACTGTTTCTGGCATACTAGCCTCAGGACGTTCTGAACAAAGCCGCGTAACTCAGGAAAAACTCCTCGAGAAACAGACGAGTGTTCAATGGTTGTTCGCATTGCAGCTTGTATTGTATCGTTTTCCTGTTAAACGCCAACAGACTGGCGGTATCGCTTGATTTAGCCAGGCGCTGCACGAGGTGATCCTGCGCGAGAAAATAGCGTAAGGGAAGCCCGGCGCTAACCAGCGTCAGATCGAAAAGCCACTTTTGCGCCCACTCAATAATACGTTTCAGGGGCGCCGGACGTTTCTCTGCTTTTACCACCCGATCAACGGCAGCCGCGGCGGCCAGCGGATCAATCTTACTGCCACGCGATATTTCGGCGATCAAGACGTCCAGCAGCGCTCGCTCCTCGCTCCCCAGTTCGACCGCCAGCACGGGCGAACCGCCAGCCAGCGCCAACCAGCGCGCGGCCTCATTGACGCCCGCCTGACGCAGCCATTGTTCGGCTCTACTTTGTGCAGGTTGTGAAATGTGCAACGACTGACAGCGGCTACGAATCGTTGGCAGCAAACGCTCTGATTCACTAGTAACCAATATAAACAATGTGCTTGCAATTGGTTCCTCAAGTGATTTAAGAAGAGAGTTTGCAGTTGAACGATTCATTGCTTCGGCCGGATTGATCAAAATGATCCGCGCACCGTGGCGATGAGTCCCGACATGCAGGAAGTCATCAAGAGCACGAACCTGGTCAATGGTGATCTGCTGACTCGGCTTCTTCTTGCCGCCCGCTTTGCTGTCTTCGCTCACCGCTTCGCCCAAAGCCTCGGGTTGCAGCAGACGGATATCCGGATGATTGCCCTGTGCCAGCCAGCCACAGGCAGAGCAAGCGCCGCAGGCCTGAGCATCGACTGTCGGGTTTTCGCATAGCAATGACTCGGCAAATTTACGCGCCAGGTCGAACTTGCCAATCCCTCGCTGACCCGAAATCAGCAGGGCATGCGGCAGTTGCTCACGCCGTGCGCCAAGCTGTGACCAAGCCTCACTGTGAAGTTCAATAATATTCATAAACAATGACTAGTTACTGATTCCTCAACCAGTTTCTTGATAAATGATAGGGGCTGATCAGCATGAATCACTTGAATTCGTTGCGGTGCCAACAGCGCACGTTCCAGGTAGGCCTGGCGTACCCGGGAATGAAAATCGGCACGCTCCTGTTCAAAACGATCCAGTTTGCGAGCTTGTGCCGCAATACGTTCGCCGGCAACCGCGGGGGGTAGATCGAAGAGCAAGGTCAAATCGGCTTGCAGATGACCGTGCACCCACTCTTCAAGCACGGCCAGCTTCTGCTTGTCCAGACCACGCCCACCGCCCTGATAGGCATAAGTCGCATCACTGAAGCGGTCACAGAGCACCCACTCGCCACCCGCCAGCGCCGGTTCGATCACCTGGGCCAGATGCTCGCGACGGGCGGCAAACATCAGCATGGCCTCGGTCTCAAGATGCATCGGCTCGTTCAGGAGCAATTCACGAAGTTTTTCACCGAGCGGCGTGCCGCCCGGTTCCCGGGTGCTCAACACGCGCAAACCGTGTTTTCCAAGCAGATCGGCAACGCCGGCAATATGGCTGCTTTTCCCGGCACCGTCGATACCCTCGAAGGTGATGAACTTGCCTCGTTTATTGTCCAACGCCTGCCCCTTGTTTACCACCCCTCTGATAGCGGTTGACCGCCTGATTATGCTCATCGAGCGTACTTGAGAAGTGGCTGCTGCCGTCACCGCGCGCAACAAAAAAGAGCACCTGGCTGGGTGCTGGATGCAATGCGGCCTGCAGCGAGGCGAGGCCGGGCATGGCCAGTGGTGTGGGCGGCAAACCGGCGCGGGTATAGGTGTTGTAAGGGGTGTCGGTGAGCAGATCGCGTTTGCGCAGGTTGCCGTCAAATTTTTCACCGACACCGTAAATTACGCTCGGATCCGTTTGCAACAGCATGCCCTGACGCAGCCGGTTAACAAACACAGCCGCCACTAGGGGTTTGTCCTGATCACGCCCGGTTTCCTTTTCAACGATGGAGGCCATGATCAGGGCTTGGTAGGCATCGTCATAGGGCAGCCCGGCCGCCCTCGCCTCCCACTCGCGGGAAAGATGGCGCTGCATGTTTCGATAGGCACGCCCCAGCACATCCAGATCACGGCTTTGTCTGGCGAAAAGATAGGTATCGGGAAAGAACAGACCCTCTGCGGCACTTTTCGGAGCGCCGATCAGGCGCATGATTTCTGCTTCAGGCAAGTCTTTGCTGTCGTGGCGAATATCCGGATGCGCATCCAGTTGCTCGCGCATCTGGCGGAAGGTCCAACCTTCTATGAAAGCGATCTCGGTTTGTGACACATCACCGCGGGTTACCTTGTTCATCAGATCAAGCGTGCTAATACCCCTGTCTATCTCGTAACTCCCCGCCTTGATTGACTTTTCGACCCGCAACATCTTGCCGAGAATAATGAACAACCAGGGCTGAAGTGCCACCCCGGCTTCGGCAATTTCCTTGGCGGCGGCGCGCATGCCATTACCGGGGGTAATGTCGAACTCAACCTGATCGCTGTGCAAGGTTACCGGCGATGAAACCAGCCAGAAAAACACGCCCCCCAACACGAGGATCAGACCAAGACCCAGTGCGACCAGTATTTTTATCCGTTTAAGCATCGATTCGTCGCGGCCGGAAGGCCTCAAGTCCGGAATGGGGGTGGAGTGGCTATATAATAGCCTAAACCGGATCGATGAACCGCTGCGCCGCATCCCGGTCTAGCTCGCGCTGTGGCCGAATCCGGGCGTCTCGCCGGGAAAGCCTTATTCTGTTTGGGGTCGAATGCCCTGCTTGAAAATATCTTTGGGGGAAATGCAAGGATGAACTTCATCTGGCAAGAATTTCTCGGTGGGTCCGACGCACGTATCGAAAACGGACGGATCACGGATTTTGGCGACAACGTCGCTGAGCTGGCAAGCGCCCGCGATGCGACGATCGTTTCTCCCCTCGTGCACCTCGGCCTCATCGAATGCTCTGGCGAAGAAGCAAAGTCATTCCTGCACAATCAGTTGACCAGCGACATCAATCATCTGGCTTCCGGTTCTGCCCAGCATTCGGCCTGGTGTACGGCCAAGGGGCGGATGCTGGCGAGTTTCCTCCTCTATCGCAATGGATTCGACTATCGGGCCTTATTGGCTTCCGACCTGCTGGCAACCATCCAGAAACGCCTGCAAATGTTTGTTCTGCGCTCACGGGTCAAAATTGCCGACCTGTCCAGCGGCCAAGAAATCATTGGATTATCCGGCCCACAGGCTGAGGCGGCCCTGCACAATGCCGGTTTGCCAGTACCGGCCAGCGTACTGGAAACAGCGTCCTTCGCCAGCGGCAGTGTCATTCGTCTTGACGGCTCACGCCTGATCATCGTCGTGGTCAGCGCAGCGGCGGCAGACCTTTGGAAGACGCTTGGCGAAATGGCCCGTCCGGCTGGCACTCCGGTCTGGCAATGGCTCGATATCCAGGCCGGTATTCCGTTGATCACCGATGCCACGAAAGAGGCCTTCGTACCGCAAATGGCCAACTTCGACAAATTGGGTGCGGTCAGCTTCCACAAAGGCTGTTACCCCGGCCAGGAAGTCGTTGCGCGCACTCAGTATCTTGGCAAGGTCAAGCGTCATCTCTACCGCATCCACGCCGCCAGTGCGATTACGCCGGGGACGGCGATTTATACGGCGGAACACCTCGAGAGCCCATGCGGCATGATCGCCAACGCGGCACCAGCGCCTGGGGGCGGCTATGATGCGCTGGCTGTCGTCCAGGAAAGTTTTGTCGAAACCGACAATCTCCGCCTCGAAGTAGCCGGTGTCCCGCTAAGCGCTATCGAATCGGTCGTTTTGTAGTTGCAAGGCCAAGGCAAGTTTGAATGTGCCTGATTGTACTGGCTTGGCGCACTCATCCCGATTACCCGCTGGTCGTTGCCGCCAACCGGGACGAGTTCTTTGCCCGACCTTCTGCGCCTGCCGGATTCTGGCCAGACGCCCCGGAAATTCTTGCCGGACGTGATCTGGAAGCCGGCGGGACCTGGCTGGGCGTCAGCCGTCGGCTACGTTTCGCGGCAGTGACCAATTTCCGCGAAGGCGACCGGCAACTCGTCGATGCGCCTTCGCGCGGGGCGCTGGTCGCCGATTTTCTCGCCGCCGAAAACGATCCGGAAACCAGTCTTGAAGCGCTGGCCAGACGCAGTGCCGGTTTCAACGGTTACAACCTGTTCGTCGGTGACGGGCAAAGACTGGGTTATTACTCCAACCGCGGGCCGAGTCCGCGCTGGCTGGCTCCGGGAATTTACGGTCTGTCCAACCACCTGCTCGACACGCCATGGCCGAAGCTTTCAGCCGCCAAAACGGCTTTTGCCAAGGCACTGCAACATTTGCCGGATTCGGCTCGCTTCTTCGAACTGCTCGCTGACCAGGAAATCGTTGCCGATACCCACCTGCCCGAAACCGGTGTCCCGCTTGAATGGGAGCGTATTCTCTCCGCCATTTTCGTCAACTCACCGGAATACGGCACGCGCGCCTCAACCCTGCTAACCATGCATCGGACAGGTCAGGTCACTCTGGTCGAACGATGTTTTGGCCGGAATGCCATTCCGCTCGGCGAGGTGAGTGAGACTTTTCAGTCCTCGAAAATCTCTACCGGGGTGTAAACCGGTACCCGATCGAACAGATCAATGATGTCTGTGTTGCGCATTCGTATGCAACCGTGCGAATCGGGTGCCCCCATCGCAACTGTCTCCGGGCTGCCGTGGATGTAGATGTAGCGGCGCATGGTGTCGACGCTTGCCAGCCGGTTGAGCTGCGGTACACACCCGGACAGCCAGAGAATTCGCGTGAGAATCCAGTCGCGCTCCGGAAAGGCCGCGCCGAGTTCAGGCGAATAGATCTCGCCGCTCGGACGGCGCGCAACGAAGACGGTATTTTCCGCCTGCCCGGCGCCGATTTTGGCGCGGATCAGATGCTTGCCGCGCGGCGTGCAGTAGCTGCCGCGCTGTTCGCCGACCCCGCGGCTGGCTGTGGACACCGGATAGCGACGAACCACCTTTTCGGCCGCGTAAAACAGGGTCAAGGATTGTTGTGCAATCGAAATATGGATACGCATGTTTATTGTTCGCTTTTGACACGGCACCCGGCAAAAAAGCTGGAGAGCATGCGGCTGCATTCCTCGGCCAGAACACCGCCCACCACCTCGGTATGGTGATTCAGGCGTTCAACGGCGAATAGGTCAACAACGCTCCCATGAACACCGGTTTTCAGGTCGCGGGCGCCGTAGATCACTCGCGAAATCCGTGCATGCAGAATGGCCCCGGCACACATCGCGCACGGTTCCAGCGTGACAAAGAGCTCGCAGCCGGGTAGCCGGTAGTTCTCCAGCGTGCGCGCCGCATCGCGCAAGGCGGCGATTTCGGCATGGGCCGTCGGGTCGCTTTCGCCGATAGGCGAGTTGAATCCCCGCCCGACGATCAACCCCTCGCGCACCACCACCGCTCCCACCGGCACTTCGCCAAGACACTCGGCAGCGCGAGCCTGGGAAAGGGCTTCGCGCATGAAAAATTCATCGTTCATTAGACGATTCTACCTTAGCCACATAGCGGATTGATGCCTCACCTTTGAGCAAACAGAGCAATCACCCGGTTTGACCAGACCTTGAACGCCGAGGATACTTCGGATAACTGAATTCAAAAGTCACATGACATGCTTAATAATTTAAAGCGTTCGACCAAGCGCCTGCTGGCGCTCATCACGCTTCTGCCGGCTGCGGTTCTGGTACTGGGCACGATTTACATGCTCGGTATGGATCATCTTGAAGGAACGCCACGCACTTTTATGCAAGGCATTCAGTGGGCGTCCGAAACAATTACCAACACCGGCTATGGTGCCGACAATCGCTGGAACCATCCGGTCATGGCACTGTTCGTTATCGTCACACCGTTTATCGGCCAATTCCTGGTCTTCCTGATCTTCCCGGTACTGGTCTTGCCCTATATTGAAGAGCGATTCGAAGTCCGCTTGCAGCACGTGTTGCCGCCGATGGCCGGCAAGGTGTTTTTCTACCGCTATGGGCCGGCCATCGAATCCTTGCTGGAGGAATTCAAGCGCTTGAACAGCCCTTTCGTCATTTTTGAAGAGAACCTGGCGCTGGCGCGCAACCTGCGCGATCGCGGTTATAACGTGGTTTTTGGCAAGCTGGCCGACGATCCTTCGGTTTTACAGCGCGTAAAAGACGCACGGGCAGTAGTGACCAATGCCGGCGATCACGCCAACGCCACCTGCGCGCTCATTGTGCGCGAATGTGCTTTTACCGGCCCGCTGTACGCTTTGGCTGACGACCCGCTGTACCGGCCACCGATGCTTCAGATTGGCGCCACTGAGGTATTTACCCCGGCGCATGTGCTCGGTGCCGCCCTGGCTTCGCGCGCCAGCAGGCGCATCAGCCCGCCGGCCGAAGGCATGCATCTGCTTGGAACCCGGGTGGGAATGGTTGAATTTCGCGTTCGCACTGGCAGCCCACTGGCCGGGAAGAAGCTGGGAGACTTGCACCTTCGCGAACAACATGGGGTTTCGGTCATCGGACAATGGGCCGGAGGGGTTTTTACCACGTCCAAAGGCCCGGAGACACGAGTGGAGCCGGGGGCAATTCTCGTTATGGTCGGCGCTCATGCCAGTCTGGAAAAAGTGGAACGAATGGCCGTACCGATCGATCGAACCGGCCCGATCGTCCTGGCTGGGTACGGTGCAGTCGGGCGCAAGGTCATTGAAATGCTGCATGACGCCAAGGAAACCTGCATCGTGATTGACCGGCTGTCCGGACCGGGAATCGATGTGGTCGGTAACGTGCTCGAACAGTCGACCCTCAACCAGGCCAGAGTTCGTGAGGCCAGTGCGGTCATTCTGGCCTTGAGCGATGACAGCGAATCGGTATTTGCCACGGCCGTGGTGCGCGACTACGCCCCCGAGGTACCGCTCATCGTGCGCGTCAATCGGGCGCCGAATACCGAGCGGCTTTACCGTTCAGGTGCTGACTTCGCCATTTCGGTGGGACAGGTCGCTGGTCAGATTCTTGGCTATCACCTGCTTGACGAGCAGGTCATCCCCGTCGAAAACCGGATCAAATTCAGTCGCTTGCGGGCGGGCACCCTGACCGGTGTGCATCCGTGGCGCAGCGAGACGCTCGATCAGACAGGAGCCAAGGTGGTCGCCGTAGAACGGGGACAAGACGTGTTTGTCGAATTCGACGACGATTTTTTGCTGCGTCCGGATGACGCCCTTTTCGTCTGTGGGTCGAATAGCTGTCTGGGGCGCTACCAGCGCGAGTTCCAGGCTTCAACGGCTCCAGCGCCAGGCATCTGAGCGAATGCCGAACCGCCACATCGTGTGACGCCCCATAATTCGCGTCTATCGAATCATGTGCCGATCAAACAGCTTCTCGAAATCGCCGCTCCACGCCTTGCTTGATAATGCAAGCTGCTGGGGCTTGGCCGCCTACTGAGATCCGTTTTCCGCTTTCGCCGTCGCCGGTGCAGGGAATGATACATCAGGCAGAAAGTGCGAACATTTGCCCTTTATGCAACTTTGTTGCATTATCTAGTCCCTTGAATTGATGGTCCCGCACCAATGTCGCCCGGATTGAAAAATAGCTTGCCGCCGCCCCCTGCCCGTTCCAACCCTGCTATATGTGCGAGTGCCGTCTCACGCCTGCTCTCGGCTTCTGTTGCCCTGCTTTTGTTATGGGTGACAATCCATTGGGCGCTATCATGAACTCTGCTGCAGCAACGATTCTCCGTTTCGATAACCTGACGCTCGGCTACAAACGGCATCCGGCCGTGCACCATCTCAATGGCGAGATTGCCGCCGGCAGCCTGCTAGCTCTCGTTGGTCCAAACGGTGCCGGTAAATCGACGCTGCTCAAAGGCATCGTGGGTGAGCTGAGAGCGATGCAGGGGCGGGTCGAGCTGATTGGCCTCAAACGCGAAAACATCGCCTACCTCGCCCAGCAATCGACGCTCGATGTCAGTTTCCCCATCGTCATCAACGATTTTGTCGCCATGGGACTGTGGTCTCAATTCGGCGCCTTCCGCGGCTTCGATCCGGCTTCCAAACTGCGCATTAAAGAGGCGATCGCGGCGGTGGGCCTGAGCGGACTGGAAAACCGACCGATCGGCCATCTCTCCGGCGGTCAGATGCAACGGGCGCGCTTTGCCCGTGTGATATTGCAGGATTCACCGCTGGTATTGCTTGACGAGCCCTATGGCGCCATCGACGCCACTACGGTACGTGACCTGGCGGCGCTGGTGCGGCGCTGGAATAACGAAGGTCGAACGGTGATCAGCGTACTGCACGATTTCGAACACGTTCGTCAGGAGTATCCCGAAACGCTCTTGCTGGCGCGCGAGCTGGTGGCGCGAGGTACGACGGCGGAGGTTCTGAGTGAAGCGAACCTGCGGCGTGCCCGCCACCTGGCCGAAGCGCAGGGTGTAGTCCATGGGGCCGCGATCTGTAGCGCCGATGCGCATGAAAACACGAAGCACACACATTGATGGGCCTGCTCGACTCGTTGCCTGGACTCCCGCTCGTCTCGCCTTTTATCGAGTTTGGCTTCATGCGCCGCGCGCTGGCCGGCTGTCTGGCGCTTTCACTGGGCGCGACGCCGATCGGTGTCTTCCTGATGCTGCGCCGCATGAGTCTGGCCGGCGATGCCATTTCGCATGCCATCCTGCCGGGCGCTGCCGTCGGCTACCTGATTGCCGGGCTTTCGCTCTCGGCGATGACCATCGGCGGCCTCATCGCCGGCATTGCCGTGGCATTGCTGGCCGGCGGCGTCGCGCGCAATTCGGTGATCAAGGAAGACACCAGTCTGGCCACCTTCTACCTGATCTCGCTTTCGGCCGGGGTGCTGATTATTTCCATGCGCGGCAGCAATGTCGATCTGCTGCATGTGCTATTTGGTAGCGTCCTCGCACTGGATGATGCCGCCCTCCTCCTGCTTGCCAGCTTCGCTTCGTGTTCGATAGTTGCCATCGCCACCGGCCTGCGCCTGCTTGTTCTCGAATGCTGCGATCCGTCACATCTGGCGCGTATCAGCCGTCTCAGCCCACTGGCGCACTACGGTTTCATGGTTCTCGTCGTCCTCAACCTGATCGGCGGATTCCATGCGCTGGGAACGCTGATGGCCATCGGCATCATGATTCTGCCCTCGGCGGCCGCGCGTTTCTGGGCCGGCAACATCGTCCCGCTCATTCTGGCTGCCGTCGCCATCGCCTTCACCGGTTCGCTGATCGGCCTGCTGCTTTCCTACTATGTCAACCTGCCCGCCGGCCCGGCCATCGTCCTGACTCTTGGCGGCCTCTATATTCTATCGATGGTCATTGGCCCGCACGGCCCGCTGGTCAGTCGGCTACGTCCGCGCTGGCATTTTGAGCGATAAGTTCAAATGCTTTACCACCCAAGCCACCAAGAACACCAGGCAGCACCAAGTTAACTCTTTACTTCTTGCCTTTCCTGGTGAAACTTTGTGTTTATCTTGGTAGGGGGGATTTTCTTCCTTGCTCATCAACATCCCACTTAAAGTGAGAATCCCATGAAATCGTTCCCGAAAATCCACTTCCGCCGTCTGGCAACCCTTGGCTTTCTTGCCTTTATCGGCTTGATTGGAAGTGCGGCGGCAGAACCCCTTAACGTCGTTGCCACCTTCAGCATTCTAGGCGATCTGACCCAGCGCGTTGGCGGCGAGCGAGTTCAGGTGCATACACTGGTCGGCCAGGACGCCGATGCCCACGTCTACCAACCGACGCCGGCCGACGCCAGAACGCTGGCCCAAGCCAGGTTAGTCGTGGTCAATGGTTTTGGATTCGAAGGCTGGATCGAGCGCCTGATCAAGTCCTCCGGCTATCGCGGCAAGGTGCTGACTACCAGCAGCGGGGTCAAAACACTCAAACAGCCTCACCTGCGAGGCGCAAGGCCGCACGCTCACGACGGCGATGTTGATCCGCACGCCTGGCAGGATCTTTCCAATGCGCTGATCTATGTCGACAACATCGCACAGGCGCTGAGCGAGGCCGACCCGGCGAGCCAGGCCGTCTATCAGTCCAATGCCGCCAAATACAGGCAGGAAATCAGCGCGCTTGACGGCGAGATCCGCCAAGTATTTAAAACGATACCCATTGAGCGGCGCCGGGTGGTTACATCGCACGATGCGTTCGGCTATTTCAGTCGCGCCTATGGCATCGGCTTCATCGCACCGGTCGGCATCAACACCGATGCCGAGCCCTCCGCCGGCGATGTCGGGCGCATCATCGAGCAGATTCGCCGGGAGAAAATTCCCGCCGTATTCATGGAAAGTATCTCCGACCCCCGTCTGCTCGAACGTATCCGGCAGGAGTCGGGTGCGCGCATCGGCGGCACCCTGTATTCCGACTCCTTGTCAAAAGCCGATGGGCCAGCATCGACCTACCTCGACATGATTCGGCATAACGCAAAGACACTGGCTGCCGCGCTCGACAAGTGAAGCAAGGACGATGGCCACGCAGGAGACAAAAACAAACTGGAAAGCCGGACGTTTGTTGCCAATCACCTCTTGCTGGTTTGACCTCCGCCGTCGCTGCTCACTTGCTCCCGGTTCCATGGTGCCTGCTGAACATCAGCGCCAATTTGAAAGTCAAATGATCCAAACCGGCGGCTCTGGAATTGGCACTGATGCAAGCGGCCAGGAACCTCGAAGGCACGGTTGGCCGAGAGATGGACATCCCCGGACAAGGACTCCCTCCTGCACGCTGCCGACCGCGGCGACTCCCTGCTTTCGATCAAGATCAAACTCAACCACCATCAGCGTTACCAGCAAGACGACGAGCAAAGGCATAAAGCGAAGCAGATAGTCAGCCTTCGGGTTCGCTAGCCCGATTCGGCCAAAGGCCTTTGCCACACTACCTGAGTCATGCTGCTACCCAACAGGGCGTAAGCGATGACCGGTAAAATGCCGACATACAGGCCAGCCTGCGGCGGCAAACCTGTAAGCAAGGCATAGGCGAAAATCTACCGAATCACCAGCACGGTGACGATCAGCCCGGCGAGCAGGTACCCAGTGAATTGCGCAACTGGGGCAACAATTGCTTGAGGGCGATCATCTTCAAACCCGCTCCAGTTTCAGACGCAGTCCATTAGAGGCATTCAATTACGCACAACTTATTTGGCATTGATTGATCTCATATGCTCGACTCCTTCGACGAAATCCCTGACACGTTGAAAGCCAAGCCAAAGCGTCTTGACGCCGGATTCGCCGTCACTTTTTCGAGCCAGGAAACCGCCGAGCATGGCCATTCGCCGGGGGAAAATTAGTGTGGGTAATCACGGTGTCGATTAATGCAATTTGCGTTGTGTGTAACGGAATGCATTAAAGGGGGTGCAGGTAAAACATAATCGTAATACACCGCAGCATATGCTTATGACATTCTTGCGCCGAAACATCCTCAATATTTAGCTAAATTCTGTTTTTTTTCAATGATATACGTTAATTATTCAGAAACCATTCGCGCCATACAACATTAATCACGCCACATTGATTTCTACGAATAATGTGCGCGTTACCGTATTTAGGTGGATACTGCAATTGAGTAATCATCAACGAGCGTGCAAATAAATACCGTCATGCGATATGTGTTCATAGCCCTTAATTTTTCAAACTCTCATCAACTTTGGATGTGATAGCCAAAACGCACGGATGCGTCAAGCGCCGTTGAACCGATAGTGCAAAATATTCAATACGTATTTTCTCGACGTGGCCGACGATTACCAGATCTCCGCTCGACAGATACTCATCGGCCAGGACGCTAGGTACCGGAAACACCCCGACACTTTCCTTGCCGAACGCGGCCATCAACGCGGCATCGTCAAACTCGCCCGCTACTGAAATGCGCAAACGCTGTTTGTCGAGCCATTCGCGGATTGCGCGCCGCATTGCGGAGTCTTCGCCTGGCAGGAGAAGCGGCATTTGTTCAAGGCATTGCGGAAATGGCGCCGAGACCTGGTTGGCAATTTCAGGATGGGCGAGGAACGACACTCCAGATTCGCCCAACTTATGGCTGTAGGCGCGAACATCTATATTTGAAGGAACTGGCGAGTCCGAGATCACCAAATCCAGTCGATGCAATGCCAGTTCGGCTAACAAGCGGTCAAGTCGCCATTCGCGGCAGATGATTCGTACCGGATTGGGCAAGCGAATTGCCGGGCGCAGGAGGCGATACGCAAGCGATTTCGGTAAGGCATCCGAAACTCCCACCCTAAACTCCGCTGGACGTCCCGTCGGAAAATTGCGTATGACCTGATCCAGTTCGGCGCCGAGCACGAACATCTCGTCTGCATACTCGTACGCAAGCTTTCCGGCCTCGGTCAGTTCAAGCGATCGTCCTTTGCGGTTGAACAAGGCTGTCCCGAACTGTTCTTCAAGCAGTTTGATTTGCCCGCTCAGGGTTTGCGGCGATATGTGGATTGCCTCACCAGCCCTTAGCACACCGCCATGTTTGGCGACCTTCCAGAAATAGTACAAATGCTTGAGGTTCACAGTAGTGTATTGTTCGTAACTGAAGTTTAGACGCACGCCACCCGCCGCCGCCCGGAATTTCTCCGGTGGCGAGCCATGACAAACACAAGAACGCGACGATGTGACGCCGACCGACGCAATGCCACGCGACTTAACACTGCAAACGCTGATCCTGACCCGAAAAGGGCATCAGGAATTGACCCGACTTCGCGTTGTAGGCGTTGCGCACGCGAAGTCCGATAAATTGAATTTGCATCCACTGACCGAAAAGTCCTGCGGTGATCATGGCGCCCTTGCGTCAAGGCGCGATATCCATCAGTGGAAAGGCTCCCCACAGTTTCAAGGCCAGCAATTGGGTCAAGGCATACGCTGTGCACCGAATCTGCATCCACAGTTCCAGTGCTTCCTTCGACTGCTGCCACAGGTTCGCCACACCCCACCCGCGCTTCAGATTGTGAACCAAGGGCTCGAT
>JAYSZS010000235.1:0-9499 GCA_043737935.1 Propionivibrio sp.
GAATAGAATCAGTTGGTTGCACGGAACGCCCTCGGGCATTTCGTAGTCGTTGCCCGGAAACGCTTGCTGCAAGGGCATCTTCTCGAACAGAGTGACCGACAATATCTGTAACAAAGTGTAGAGCGAAGCATCCAGATTCAGACGCTTCTTGACGATAG
Organism: Propionivibrio sp.; assembly: GCA_043737935.1. GTDB lineage: Bacteria > Pseudomonadota > Gammaproteobacteria > Burkholderiales > Rhodocyclaceae > Propionivibrio. Next base: position 159 of record JAYSZS010000235.1, read on the forward strand.
CCACGAGGACACAGACCGTCCGGGTAGGTTATCACCGGAAATTTTTTTCGGATATGTATTTTGACGTTCAAGTCGGAGACACCCAACGTGGCTCGGAATCCATTGCTAATCATGGCTTGCAGCGATTTACCCTCTCGTTTAACCGGACAGCAGTGATCTGAAACCGAATTTTGCCCCGTGATTGCTAAGTCAACGCTTGACTTGAGACCAGGATGCCGTCCTCGTCGGCATAGAGGTACTCGCCAGGGTTGAAGCTGACACCGCCGAAAGTCACCGTAAGGTCGCGCTCGCCTGTTCCCCGCTTGACACTGCGCTGCGGGTGGGTGTCGAGAGCACGCACACCAAGGTCAATGCTGTTTATGTCGGCAGAATCGCGGATGCATCCGTAAACGATCACACCTTCCCATCCGTTTTTCTGCGCCAGAACAGCCAGCAGGTCGCCAACCAGCGCACAGCGCATCGATCCACCGCCGTCGATGACAAGCACTTTGTCCTTACCGTCTTCACCGAAGGTGGTGCGCACGAGTGCGTTGTCCTCGAACAGCTTCAGGGTGACAATACGACCGCTGAATGCAACGCGTGCGCCATAACATTTGAACATCGGGGCGATAACGCGGACCGTTTTTCCAAGTTCGCCTTCAAATGCGTCGCAAAGGTCGGGGGTCTTGAAGCTCATGAGTTTCTCCATGGCACTGATGTCGTTCGCACATCGCATAAAAAAAACGGCCATGCGTCAAGGCATGGCCGTCATGTAGACATTCTCAGAGGACTTCGGCGATCTCTTCTTTGAACGACAGCTTTATCTTGCCATTCTCGCCAATGTCGACAGTGACGTGGCCGCCACTGGCCAGCTTGCCGAACAACAGTTCGTCGGCCAGCGCCGAGCGGATGGTGTCCTGAATCAGTCGTGCCATCGGGCGTGCACCCATTAAAGGGTCAAACCCGTTACTTGCCAAATGACTCTTGAGTGCATCGGTGAAGGTCGCTTCCACTTTCTTCTCGTGCAACTGTTCCTCAAGTTGCATCAGGAATTTGTCGACGACGCGAAGGATAACGTCGTGGTCAAGTGCCTTGAAGGAGATGGTGGCGTCGAGCCGGTTACGAAACTCGGGAGTGAACAGGCGCTTGATCTCGACCATTTCGTCGCCGGCCTGCTTGGCGTTGGTAAAACCCATGCTTGTTTTTTGTATGGATTCCTGCCCCGCATTGGTGGTCATGATTATAACGGCGTTGCGGAAATCCGCCTTGCGCCCGTTGTTGTCCGTCAAGGTGCCGTGATCCATGACTTGAAGCAGGATGTTGTAGATGTCCGGATGCGCCTTTTCAATTTCGTCGAGCAGCAGCACGCAATAAGGTTTCTTGGTGACCGCTTCGGTCAATTGGCCGCCCTGATCGAAGCCGACATAACCCGGTGGGGCACCAATCAGCCGTGAGACGGCGTGCCTCTCCATGTATTCGGACATGTCGAAACGAATCAATTCGTTGCCGAGACAGTAAGCGAGTTGTCTGGCGACTTCAGTTTTGCCGACGCCGGTCGGGCCGGAAAAAAGAAAGCTGCCAATTGGCTTGGCCGGATTGCCGAGGCCGGAGCGTGACATCTTGATGGCCTTGGCTAGAGCATCAATCGCGACTTCCTGCCCGAAGACGACCGCTTTCAGATCGCGGTCAATGTTCTTTAATGCATTCCGGTCATCCGAAGAGACATGTGTTGAAGGGATGCGGGCGATCTTGGCAACGATTTCTTCGATGTCCTGTTTGCCGATCAACTTTTTCTGTCTGGATTTTGGCAGGATACGCTGCGCGGCGCCCGCTTCGTCAATGACGTCGATGGCCTTGTCCGGCAAGTGGCGGTCGGAGATGAAGCGTACCGAGAGCTCTACTGCAGAAGTCAGCGCGGCGGCCGAGTACTTGATGCCGTGGTGTGACTCGAAGCGAGTTTTCAGACCCTTGAGGATTTCAATCGTTTCGGCGATCGACGGCTCATTGACGTCGATCTTCTGGAAGCGTCGCGAAAGCGCGTGATCTTTTTCGAAGATGCCACGGTATTCGGTGAAGGTTGTCGCACCAATACACTTGAGCTGGCCGTTGGATAGTGCCGGCTTGAGCAGGTTGGATGCATCCAGCGTACCACCGGACGCCGACCCAGCTCCGATCAGCGTGTGGATTTCGTCGATAAAGAGAATCGCTTGCGGGTTTTCGCTCAACTGCTTGAGAACGCCCTTCAGGCGTTGCTCGAAGTCGCCGCGATATTTGGTTCCAGCCAGCAGAGCGCCCATGTCCAGAGCGTAGACACTTGCCTTCTCGAGAATCTCCGGTACGTTATGTTCAACGATCCGGCGGGCAAGACCCTCGGCAATCGCGGTTTTACCAACTCCCGCTTCGCCAGCCAGCAAGGGATTGTTTTTGCGGCGGCGGCAGAGGGTCTGAATCACACGCTCGAGTTCTTTTTCCCGACCAATCAAGGGATCGATCTTGCCTTGCAGAGCAAGATCGTTGAGATTGACGGTGTAGCTCTCCAGGGGGCCGGCTGTGGTTTGCGTCTCGCTTTCGGTTTCAACGCCATGTTCGCTGCGTGCTGTGCTCTGGGGAACCTTACTGATGCCGTGGGAAATGAAATTAACCACGTCCAGCCGGTTTATACCCTGCTTCTGCAGATAGTAAACTGCGTGTGAATCCTTTTCGCCAAAAATGGCGACCAGTACATTGGCGCCATTAACTTCTTTTTTCCCGGACGACTGGACATGCAGGATAGCGCGCTGGATAACGCGCTGGAAACCAAGCGTCGGTTGTGTATCGATATCCTCCTCGCCATCGACCGTTGGTGTGTGCTCAACAATGAATTTGGTCAGATCCCTGCGCAACTGTTCGATATTTCCGCCGCAGGCGCGCAGTGTTTCTGCCGCTGACGGGTTGTCGAGAAGTGCAAGCAGAAGGTGCTCGACCGTGATGAACTCGTGACGTTTTTGCCGTGCTTCGACAAAGGCCATGTGCAAGCTGACTTCCAGTTCCTGCGCAATCATTCAGTTTTCCTCCATGACGCACGCCAGTGGATGCTGGTTATCCCGTGCGAAGGCCGCCACCTGCTCGACCTTAGTGGCGGCTACGTCACGCGGAAAAATTCCACAGACGCCTCGACCTTCCATATGTACTTTGAGCATGATTTGTGTCGCTTGTTCGCGGTTCATGGAAAAAAACTTCTGCAGCACAATAATAACGAAGTCCATTGGTGTGAAGTCATCATTGAGCAACAATACCTTGTAAAGTGGCGGAGGGGCGAGTTTGCTGCGTTTGGCTTCGAGTACGGAGCCTTCCTGATGCTGTTTTGCCATATTTCAATTCTACTCATTCTTTTCGAATTCCAGAACCGCTTTGTTAGCAGAATTTTACCCATAAACCACACTGTGCCCATATTTGAATTTAATAATGCTTGACGCATCCGCTATAACTAGCGTACAAAGTCTGCATGTTTCGGTTCAAGTTGTATTTGAATCTCAAACATGCACGTCGGGCAATGCCCGGATCTAGTCTCTTTTCAAGGATGTAGCACTATGGCAACAGGTACAGTTAAGTGGTTCAATGACGCTAAGGGTTTCGGTTTCATTACTCCGGATGATGGCAGTGAAGATCTTTTCGCACATTTTTCCGCGATCACCATGGGCGGATTCAAGACCCTCAAAGAGGGCGAGAAGGTTTCTTTTGATGTAACGCAGGGCCCCAAAGGTAAGCAAGCATCGAACATTGGGCGTGCCTGATTTTCGGCTACGCCAAGGGAACCCGCCTATGGCGGGTTTTTTTTCGCCTGAGACTGGCAAAATTCACGTCACAAGTTGAAACAAAAGGATTCGGTGGAGTCCGGTATCATGCATCATGTTTATTCAGCATGTCATTCTGAGCATTGTGAACTCGCGCCTTTTTGGCTCGCTCACCCGATTAGCCCCTGATCTCCTGCCACTGACGGTCGCTGTGTTAATCGCGGGGACTTCACTTGCTTTGGCCGGTGATCTTCCGGATCTCGGTGAGTCGGCGCGTGCCGAATTTTCGCCGCAAATCGAACGCAAGATTGGCGAGAGCATCATGAACGAAATTCGTCTGCGCGAGCCAAGCTACGTCGACGATCCCGAAATCAACGACTATCTTGCCTATCTTGGCAGTCGTCTTGTCGAAGCCAGTGCGAATCCGACCGGCGATTTTCACTTTTTTGCCATTCGTGACAACACCGTTAATGCATTTGCCATGTTCGGCGGTTTTATCGGCGTTAACACTGGCACCCTTCTTACTGCACAGTCCGAGTCCGAACTGGCAGGCGTCCTAACCCATGAAATTGCGCACGTGACCCAGAATCATCTGGCGCGCCAGATTGCCACAGAGAAACAAAATTCGATTCCAAGCATGATTGCCATGGCGATTGGTATTCTCGCTGCCCGCTCCAATTCAAATATCGCTTCGGCCACCATCGCTTCGGCCCAGGCCGGCCTCGTTCAAGCGCAACTGGCGTATAGCCGCGACTTTGAGCGAGAGGCAGACCGTATGGGATATCAATCGCTCGACAAGGCTGGCTTCGATGTACGGAGCATGGGTGATTTCTTCGAGCGTCTGCAAAAGGCCGGTCGACTTTACGAGAACAATGCACCGGTTTATTTACGTTCGCACCCGCTGACGATCGAGCGGATTTCAGATATGCAGAACCGGGCACAAAGTTCACCCTACCGGCAAGTTGTCAGCAGCCTTGATTTCCAGCTGGTGCGCGCCAAGCTGCGCGCGCTGATGGGTACGCCACGCGAGGCGGTCGGTGAATTCGAAACGCAGTTGCGCGAAAAGAAATACGCGTCGCAAGCCGCTGCGCGTTATGGCTTGGTTTTTGCGTTGATGAGAGCCAAGGATATGTCGGCGGCACAACGTGAGATTGAGGCGCTCAGCGCACTCAAGCTTGCGTCGCCAATGATTGCCGGTCTGGCGGCCGAGATCAAAACAAGTGCCGGCGACTTGCCTGCGGTGCAGGTCATTTACCGTGATGCGCTTCAGCGCTTTCCCCAGGCGAGGTCTCTGGTTTATGGTTATGCAGAATCGCTCTTCGCGGGGAGGCAATACGCTCAGGCCCTGGTATTTCTTGATTCGCAGTTGCAACTCAACCTTGCCGATTACAAGCTTTACGACTTGCAGGCAAAAAACTATGCTGCCCTGGGCAAACGTTTGCAGCAACACCGGGCCCAAGCCGAGTTATACCTGCTACAGGGGCTGCTCGGGCAGGCGGTCGAGCAGTTGCAGTTTGCCCAGCAGGATAGCGATGGCAATTTTCAAGAGCAGTCTGCCGTTGATGCGCGTCTTCGCGAATTACGCATTCTGCAGGCTGAAGAAGCAAAGCTGAAAAAGAATGGAGTCTGGAATGGCGGTTAAAATGCGTCTTTATATTCTTTCTGGAACGGATCATGCTGTTTGATCGAGAACTTGATGTCAAGGGGCTGAGCTGTCCGCTGCCGATCTTGCGTACCAAGAAAACGCTTGCCGAAATGTCCTCCGGCCAAGTATTGCGCGTTATGTCAACCGACCCCAGCGCAGTCAAGGATTTTCAGGCCTTCGCGAAGCAAACTGGCAATCACTTGCTGGCCAACGCCGAAGCCGACCAAGTCTTCGAATTCTATTTCAAGCGCAAGTAAGCCGCATTCCTGTGGCGGCTTTTATCCTCCGGGACTGAACAGTGACATGGGTCGACGAGCGTTACGCCCTGTTCGATGGTGACGGCGGTAGTGCCATTCTGTTGTCGAATTATCGTCGAACGATTCGTTTCGCTGATAATGGTGAAAATAGTTCGGATCGAAGCGGCGATCTGGTATCGGTGTTTGAGGCCATTGAGGCGGCTTCAGCCCATGGCGAGTGGGTTGCATTGGCCGCCGACTATGCGCTGGGTGCCTTTTTCGAGCCGGCTGCCGCACCGTCCAGGCCTGGGCGGGCAAGCTTGCGTGGCTGGGTGTTTGGTCAAGCCCGGCAACTTGATGCGCAGGCCCTTGGGGTTTTCCTTGACCGAGGTCTGGCCAGTATGTCCGAACACCAACGGGTTGCTGGTGTGGCTGAGCTCTCGCCGCGGCTGGAGGCCGAGAGCCACGCGGCAAAGGTCGAGCAAATCCTGCGCTGGATTACCGAGGGCGACTGTTACCAGATTAACCTGACGTTCCCGCTCGATTTCAGGATCTATGGCCATCCGCTGGCCCTTTATGCCCGTCTGCGCGAGCGCCAGCCGGTACGGTATGGGGCTTACGTCGTCACCCCGGAAGAAACCCTGCTTTCTTTCTCGCCCGAGTTGTTTTTCGAGCGCAGCGGTGAGCGTGTTCTGATGCGCCCGATGAAGGGTACCGCGCCACGCGCTGCGAGGCCGGAAGACGATGAGTTGCAGCGTGTGGCGTTGCTGGCGTCCGGGAAAGAGCGCGCCGAGAACATCATGATCGTTGACTTGCTGCGTAACGATCTGGGCCGGCTGGCTGCACCCGGCAAGGTACGGGTTGAATCCCTGTGTGCAGCCGAAGCCTATCCGACCCTGTGGCAGGTGGTCTCCAGCGTTTCCGCCGATTTGCCCGATGTGCGTCTACACGATCTGTTTCGTGCGCTGTTTCCCTGCGGTTCGATTACCGGCGCGCCAAAAATTCGTGCCATGCAGCGCATCGCCGATCTGGAAAGCACTCCACGCGGCCTGTATTGCGGAGCACTGGGCTGGGTGGCACCGGGCGGCGATTGTCGTTTCAACGTCGCTATTCGTACGCTGAAGGTGACGCCGGACGGGCGGGGGAGCCTCGGTGTCGGCAGCGGCATCGTCATCGATTCCGATCCCGAACGCGAATACGCTGAATGTCTCCTGAAGTCGCGTTTTCTCACCGGTTTCGATCCCGGTTTCGAGCTTATTGAAACGATGCGCCTAGAATTCGGGAAATACCCGCTGATGACTTTGCATCTGGAGCGGCTTGCGGCTTCGGCGCGAGCACTCGGTTTTGCGTGTGATGTGTCAGCGCTTGCTGCGGCTTTGGCGGATCACTCGTCAGCTTGTGCAGCCGGAGTTCATCGTGTTCGTCTGACCCTTGCACATGATGGTCATTACCGCATCAGCCTAGCGAAGATGACTGACGATGGACAACCCTGGCAGGTGGTTCTGGCTGATGAAAGACTGGATGCAGACGACTACCTGCTGCGCCACAAGACAAGCGCACGCAGCCTGTACGATCGGGTTTTGGCCCGACTGGCCGATCACCCGGGCGTATTTGATGCGATCTTTCTCAATACGCGCGGCGAGGTGTGCGAGGGGGCGCGCAGCAATGTGTTTATCGAACGCGACGGCGTTCTGCTGACGCCACCGCTGTCCTGCGGATTACTGCCGGGAGTCATGCGTCGACACCTGCTTGAATCGGGTCGCGCGCTCGAATGCGTACTGACTCTGGATGACTTGCTGGGCGCCCCGGCGATCCATATGGCGAACGCCTTGCGTGGGCTGATACCCGTCAGCTTGCGGGCTTGAAAGGTCGGTGAGTTGCCCGTCTGTAGAGATCATCAGCCGATAACGGTAACGACGATTTGTCGTTGATGAGCATGCGTTCGGTGTTCCCATAGATAGATTCCTTGCCAGGTTCCGAGCCGCAGGCCGCCATGGCTGACCGGTACGGTGATCGAACTGCCCGCCAGAATGTTTCTGCCATGGGCGGCCATGTCATCGTCACCTTCATCGCTGTGCTAATAGGCAGGGTCGCCGTCGGCTGCCCAGCGTAGCGCCAGCGTCTCAAGATCGCGACGCACTGAAGGATCGGCGTTCTCGGTAAGGATGACCGAGCAACTGGTATGCAGAATAAATACGTTGGCGAGGCCGGTTTCGATCCGTGCGTCATGTACGATCTTGGCCACCTCTGCCGTAATCTCTGTCGTTCCACGGCCACGAGTGGATAGTCTGATTGTCTGCTGGTAGGTCAAAACCGTCTCAATTTATGCATAATTCATAGTAGCCGGGTAGGGCAGTAAGGGGATCAGGTCTTCCCTGTGCTGCCAAAACCACCGTCGCCGCGCGTGCTGGCGTAGAACTCGTCAACGACATTGAAGGCGACCTGAATGACCGGGACAATGACGAGTTGAGCCAAGCGATCGAGCGGGTTGAGCGTGAAGCTCTCCTTGCCGCGATTCCAGGTCGACACCATGATTTCGCCTTGATAGTCGGAGTCGATCAAGCCCACCAGATTGCCAAGCACAATGCCATGTTTGTGACCCAGCCCGGAGCGCGGCAGGATCATCGCCGCGAGACCGGGGTCGGCCACATGAATGGCGATGCCGGTCGGGATCAGCAGGGTTTCACCGGGGTGAATTTTCACCGGAGTTTTAATGCAGGCACGCAAATCAAGGCCGGCCGATCCGGGGGTCGCGTAATGCGGCGGGCTGTCCTTGAGCCGGGGGTCGAGCAGACGAACGTCAATGCGGCGCATGGGGTTTCCGGTCAGAAAAGTATGAACAGGGCAGCGCCCAGCAGAGCAACGAGAAGCAAAAGGAAGGCTATTTGTTTAGCAAACCGTGCTTTTCCCAGTTCGTCCTCCCGCCAGGCCTGAACCATCCGGCTGGCGCGCCGGAGTGCTTCACGCCCGACGATGCGACGGGTTTTACCGAGTACGTAATCCTCGTCCTTCATGGCATGCATCAACACTTGGCGAGCAGTCCGGCAATATGTCCGATGAGCGCTCTGGCCAGCTCGAGCTTTGGGCCGGGCGGTAGCGGGGTTTCGCCGTCATCGTCGAACAGCGTCAGCAGGGTATCGTCGCCGCCAAAGCCATGTTGAATCAGGTTGCCGACGATCAGCGGGATTTTCTTCGCGACGCGCTTTTTCTGGGCATAGTCGGCCAGATTCCGGCTCTCGGCGGCAAAACCGACGCATAACGGCGGTGTAGGCAAAGCAGCAACGTCAGCCAGGATATCCGGATTCTGGATTAGCTCGATTGGTGGCGCGCTACAACCATCCTTCTTGATCTTGTGTTCGCTGACCAGCTTCGGTCGGTAGTCGGCAACCGCTGCAACGCCAATGAATACGTCCTGTGTGGCGGCACATTGCATGACGGCGGCGTGCATTTCGCGGGCACTGGTCACGTTGATGCGCTTGATTCCACTCGGTGTGGGCTGGCTGACCGGGCCACAGACGAGCGTGACTTCAGCGCCGGCTTCGTGCGCAGCACGCGCCACGGCAAAACCCATCTTGCCGCTCGACAGATTGGTGATGCCGCGCACCGGGTCGATGGCCTCGAAGGTCGGCCCGGCGGTCAATAGCACCTTTTTTCCAGCAAGCAATCTGGGCTGGAAGTAGGCTATAAGTTCGGTGAGGATTTCTTCCG
>JAYSZS010000236.1:0-4180 GCA_043737935.1 Propionivibrio sp.
GAGCGGCTCCGGGTGTAGTTACCCCGGAATTTTTTCGGATCTTCATTTTGACGTTCAAATCGACACCCCGCTTTTTCAGGCTGAATCCACTGCCATTCAAGGCTTCCAGCGATTTGCCTCCTTGTTTAACCGGACAGTAGTGATATTCGAACTACTTTATCAGGCTGTCGCGAATCTCGCGCAGCAGCAGGACGTCTTCTGCCGGCTCGGCGGGCGCAGCCGGCGGCTCTTCCTTACGGAGCCGGTTGACCTGCTTGACCATGATGAAAATGATGAAGGCCAGGATCACGAAGTTGATCAGGATGGTAATGAAATTGCCGTAGGCAAACATCGGCACCTGCGCTTTTTTGAGCGCGTCGTAGGTTGTCGCCGTTCCCTCCGGGACTTTGCCAAGCAACACGAACATGCCGGAAAAATCCAGCTTGCCACCCATAATCCAGGCAATGAAAGGCATGATCAGATCGCCGACAATTGAATCGACGATCTTGCCGAAAGCGCCGCCGATGATCACGCCGACCGCGAGATCCATGACATTGCCCTTCATGGCAAATTCCTTGAACTCCTGCACCATGCTCATAGACATCTCCTTGATAACGGTTGAATGGCAGAGTGCATAATAATGAAAAAGCCCGCCGCCTCAAACTCGCCGCAGTTTTTCGCCGGCTGCGGCCAGCGTCGCTTCCTGCTTGGCGAAACAGAAGCGCACCACGCGGTCATCGCGCCCGTTCCGATAAAACACGGACACCGGAATCACCGCCACGCCGACTTCGCGTGTCATCCATTGGGCAAACTCGCGGTCGGGCTGATTCGAGATCCGGTTATAGCGCGCCAGTTGAAAATAGGTACCACGACAGGGCAATAGCTCAAAACGTGAACCCTGCATCTGCTCGCGGAAGAAGTCGCGTTTGTGCTGGTAGAAACCGGCCAGCCCCAAATGGCGCGTGGCATCGCGCATGTACTCGGCGATTCCCAACTGGCATGGGGTATTGACCGTGAACACGTTGTACTGATGCACCTTGCGAAACTCGTTCATCAGTTCCGCTGCAGCCAACACATAGCCAATCTTCCAGCCAGTGATGTGATAAGTTTTACCGAATGAGGAAACGACGATGCTGCGCGCTGCGAGCTCCGGATTGCTGGCTACGCTGGCGTGCCGTGCCGCGTCGAAAACGATGTGCTCGTAGACCTCGTCCGCCAGCACCACGATGTCGGTGTCACGCGTCAGTTCGGTCAGCGCGGCCAGATCGCCGGCATCGAGCAGGCTGCCTGTCGGGTTGTGCGGCGAGTTGATGATGATCATGCGCGTGCGAGGCGTGATCAGCGAGCGCACCTGATTCCAGTCCGGTTTGTAATCCGGGAAATCGAGTTGCGCATATACCGCCTTGCCGCCGACCGTTTCGATGGCCGGGATGTAACTATCGTAGACCGGTTCAAAAACGAGCACCTCGTCACCGCCGCCCACAAAGGCGGCAATCGCCGTGAAGATGCCCTGCGTGGCGCCGGCAGTCACCGTGATTTCCTGATCAGTGTCGTAGCGCGCGCCGTACAGGGACTCGGCCTTGTCGGCGATGGCCATACGTAATTCGGGCATTCCGGCCATCGGCGGGTACTGGTTTCGTCCCTCACGCATGGCACGCAGCGTTGCTTCGAACAGCGCCGGTTCGGCCTGGAAATCGGGGAAACCCTGCGACAGGTTGATGGCACCGCTATCGGCCGCGAGCCTGGACATCACGGTAAATATCGTGGTGCCCACCCAGGGAAGTTTTGAATCGATGGCAACAGAAGTCTGCAGCATGGCAATCTGATGTATCAATGAAAGCGACGGGTGGCAGGGAAGTGATCAGCTAACGGCGACGACACCCGACAGACAAGCCTGGCAGGAAATGGATGCACCGCATGCGATTGTCTCATTGATCTCATGCTTCCTTGATCTCATGCTTCCTTGAATTCGTAGCGCAGAAACCTTTTCCCCGCTAGGATGCATGAAATAAAGAAATTGTGCCGCCATCAACTGCCCGAGCATCATGAATAACGCCTACACCGACGAAGATTTGCAACGCTGTACCCTGAGCGGACGGCGCGAAATTCTTTTCCAGTTGCGCAGCCTGATCAGACAGAGCGAACGAGTCTCGGTTATCTTCGACGAGGGAAGACAAAGCTTTCTTACCGTATTGATCGACATTTTCGAAGACGAGGACTTTCTTACCTTTGATATCGGCGGTAGTGAAGAGACCAACCGCGCCTTCCTGAAGGCAGAGCGCTGCCAGTTCGTCGGCGTCATAGAGGGCATACGCATCCAGTTTTCAGCACAGCAGGCCCGCCAGAGAACAATCAATGGCGAACAGGTCTTTACCGTCGCCCTGCCCAGGAGTCTTCTTCGACTGCAGCGTCGAGAGGCCTTTCGCCTGCAGTTACCCTCAAGCAAGCCATATATTTGCCGAATCCGCAGAGGATCTGCGGAGGAAGTTGCCCTGCCGCTTTATAACATTTCAGTTGGCGGGCTTGGTTTCCAGGTCACCTCACCACTCGCCTTCGAACCGATGGCAATACTCGAGAATTGCTGGATTGACCTGCGTGACTCCGGGATGCTGGCCGTAACGCTAGATGTGCGCTACCTTATCGTCTCGGAAAGTCGCACGGGGAAAACACTTTTTCATATGGGTTGCCGGTTTCTCAAACTGCCGCCACTCAACGAAACGCTGATCCAGCGCTTCATGGCGCACATTGAAGCCGAGCGTCGCGCCCTGTTGGTTCCTTGACCCGGCAGCAGCCCGACAGTAGTTTTGGGGTCGGCGCAGGCTGTTAGAATATAAGCCATGCAGGTCAATAAAGTACCCACCCGAACGATCCGACCGGCGCCCGACGCACGCGCCGTGGATATCATCGACCAGACCGCCCTGCCGCATGCGTATCGCATTCTGCGACTCGCCACACTGGAAGACGCCGCCCACGCCATCCGTGCCATGCAGGTGCGCGGCGCGCCGCTGATCGGCGTGACGGCGGCCTACGGGCTGGCACTGGCGCTGGCGCAGCGGCCCGACGATGCGCGCTTGCACGCCGCCGTCGCTACGCTCGCCGCGACCCGCCCGACGGCGGTCAATCTGCACTGGGCGCTGGCGCGCATGCAGGAACGGCTGGCGCCACTGGCCGCCGCTGAGCGCGCCGACGCCGCCTGGCATGAGGCCGCAGCGATTGCCGAGGAAGACGCCGCGCAGTGCCGGCGCATCGGCGAGCACGGTCTCGCCCTGCTCCGTCCATTGGCGGCAAAACCTACTCGGCTGGAAATCATGACTCACTGCAATGCTGGCTGGCTGGCCACCGTCGATTACGGCACAGCCCTGGCGCCCGTTTATGCCGCCTTCGTTGCCGACGTCGACGTTCACGTCTGGGTCTCCGAAACCCGGCCTCGCAATCAGGGGCTGCTGACAGCCTGGGAACTCAGGCAACACGGGGTCCCGCACACGCTGATCGCCGACAATGCTGCCGGCTTGCTGCTGGCGGGTGGCGGAAGCTGTGTCATCGATGCCGTGCTCGTCGGTGCCGACCGCATCGCCGCCAATGGCGATGTCGCCAACAAGGTTGGCACCTATCTCAAGGCACTGGCCGCACGCGAAGCGGGCGTTCCCTTTTATGTCGCCGCGCCACGTTCGACGATTGATTTCGATTGTGCCCGTGGCGCGGAAATTTCCATCGAGGAACGCAGCGCAGACGAGTTGCGCGTGGTGCATGGCATCGACGCTAGCGGACAGCCCAGCCAGCTACGTCAGTTCGCGCTCGATGAGGCGACAAGCAACCCGGCCTTCGACGTAACGCCGGCAAGATTCATCACGGCGATCATCACCGAACGCGGCCCTTGCCCGGCGACAAGCGAGGGTCTGCGTGGACTTTATCCGGAGACGCGGAATGCCTGAGCTACGCCACAAGCTGATCGCCACCGCCCGCCGCATGGTCACCTCAGGACTGAACAGAGGCACCACCGGCAATCTCAGCGTGCGCGCCGATGCGCCTGGAAAAACCGGCGCCGGCCACGGCTTCCTGATCACCCCGAGCGGCATGGACTACGAATTGCTGCAGCCCGAAGACATCGTCTTCATGCGCCTCGACGGGACGTACAGCGGCCAGCGCAAGCCCTCGTCCGAATGGCGCTTCCATCGCGACCTTTATGCGGCCCGCCCGGAGG
>JAYSZS010000237.1:0-4167 GCA_043737935.1 Propionivibrio sp.
TGTCGGCAGGGAAGCGCGGCACCGGGCGCTTGGCGGCGTCAATCATGTGGCCGCTGAACAGGAAAAGCCGTCGCGCCCGCCAGGGTGCTTCAAGGCGGGCCAACTCCTCGTCAAGCACGGTCAGAGCCGTGTTCACGCCCTCCGTACGAAAACCGAGATCGCGCAGGATGAGCAGTTGCTGCCGGCTGGAGTCAAGCGCAAACCTGTCGTTTTTGGCCACTGCCACGGCCTCGCGCCAGGTCTTCTCGACCTGGCCCGGAGCGTTGAACAGTAGAGTCAGTTCGGCCCAGCAGGAGCGGGTCGCGTAGTCGTTTGGCTGACGTTCGAGGGCGGCCAGACCGGCCCAGATCGCACCACCTTCGAGGTGGGGCAGGCTGGCCGGGTTGGCCGGGTTGTCGAGCGGGTGTCCGAGGTGGATCTGCAGGTGGCGCAGGGTGCAGGCCTTGAGGCCGGCATAATAACTGGCCGGATCGCAAACGAAGGCCTTCATGTAAGCTTCGATGGACTGAATGAGCCGGGTCGATTCGCGTCCTGCCTTCTCGCGCATTGACTCGGGGTTGCTACCGGAATGGGAGTTGTTAATGTTGGGGTTGTTGGTGTTGGTGATGACTCCGCGCCAGCGCCGCACCCAGTCCTCCTGTTGCAGACGACCGAGCAGGCACCAGTTTTCCGGGTCGTCGCCATGATCGCGAAGGAGGGCGTCGGTCCATTCGTGCGCCTCGTCGTGACGACCCATAAGAGCAAGCAGGAGGCCTTTTTCGCGCTGGTTGCCGAGGTCGGCGGGATCCAGTTGCAGTGCCGCCTCGAACTGTTCGAGGGCCAGTTGATATTGCTGGCGCTGCATCAAGGCCTCGCCGGCCACGCGTCGCGCTTCCTTGCGTAAAGCCCAGGTCGGTGTTTCCTCGGCCAGCACCATGATGTCCCCTGGACGCTGGCCTTTGCGTGCGAGTTCGATGCGCTGGCGCCAGGTTTCGAAGACCGCGCGAAATTCGTTGTGACCCGTCAGCAGCAAGCTGCGCCAGGCCGGCTCGCTGAGACCGTCGAGCCACTGGAATACCGGGCTGGTGGCTCGCCCATGCCAGGATTCAATGGTAGCTAGGGCCATGCTAACCAGAGATTGTCGATCGGCCTGTAGATGATGCGGGTCGGGACGCCCGTCCTTGATGTGATAGTTCAGCTTGCGCTCGGTGTAGCTGTCGAACGGCTGGAAGTCTCGCTCGCTCTGTATCAGCAGCACGCCACGTGCGCGCAGAGCATGGCGCACGCCGAGTTCGTACCAGACCTCGGGATTGTCCAGGGTCAGATCGACAACCACCAGGTCGGCCAGCAGCAGCTCCTGGAACATGTTGGCGCGGATGTCGCCGGCGCGCCGCTCTTCGTCGGCGCGGAACACCTCGAACCCCGAACCCTCCAGTGCCGGTTTCAGATAGTCGGCGTACACCGCGTCGAAATCAATGTCCTGCTGGTGGCCGTAAGGCATGGCCACGAATACGTGCAAAGCCATTTCGTCTCCAGAATAAAGCCAATCCTGACCGAGCGGGTGCCTGCATCGCTTGCGCGAGAACCGCTGGCGGTCTGCCTTGACCAATGCAACGGGGGCTCACTTCCCGCCTGGTGCATTGTCGCGTGCTGTGATCGTATCCTCAAGTTTGCCGTAATACGCAGGATGAGCAAGGAAATTCCGCATCAATTGAGAATAGCATTGAATGAGAAAGCGCATTCCTTTGTTATCGCTTCGGCGGAATGCCATTCCCAGTAATCCAGTAATCTGGCTGAACCGACCAGATAGGCATTTAAATTCAATATACATTTGATATAAACCAAAGCATAGCGATATCAGAGGGCGCATAATTCGTGGCGTGACGTTAATTGATTGAGTCCATTTTGTTAACCACCTCACATAAATTTATCCCGCTGTTATCGCTTGTTTTCCTCTGCGGTTGTGCCACGCCACAATTGCGCGGTATCGGCGATTTCGGGCCGGTTATCGAGCGAGCCAGCGGCAAGCTGACGCTGCTGGATACCGGCAAGCGGGTGTCCTATGCGCGCATCGAAGGACTCGGCGATCTCTCGCACGCCTCGCTCGTGTATTCGCGTGACGGGCGTTATGCTTACGTCTTCGGGCGCGACGGCGGGCTGACCAAGGTCGATATGCTTGAAGCGCGAATCGTCAGGCGCGTGATGCAGGCCGGCAACTCGATCGGCGGTTCGATCTCGCAGGATGGCCGTCTGGTTGTTGCGCAAAATTACACGCCCGGCGGCATCAAGGCCTTCGATTCCGAAACGCTTGAACTGCTCTCCGAAGTGCCGGCCGAATATGCGCCGGGGATGTTTTCCAAGGTCGTCGGGCTGGCCGATCTGTCGGGCAACCGTTTTGCCTATGCCCTGTTTGACGGTGGCGAGATCTGGGTCAGCGATTTCTTCGATCCGAAGCATCCGCAGACGCAGCACTATCCAGCCGGGGTGCAACCCGACAGCCTGGTGACGCCGGATGGCCGCCTTTATCTGGCCGGGCTGTTTGGCGAGGATGGTATCTCGCTGCTCGATACCTGGCGCCCGGAGCAGTGCACGCGCAAGATTCTTGAGAATTACGGGCGCGGGCAGGAGAAGATGCCGGTGTTCAAGATGCCGCACTTGCGCGGCTGGTCTGTCGCGCAGGGTCATGCCTATCTGCCGGCCATCGGGCGGCATGAGGTACTGGTCGTCGAACAACCACTGGCGTGAGGTGACCCGGATCAAGGTCAAGGGGCAGCCGGTGTTTGTCATGGCGCGACCGGACGGACGGCAGATCTGGGTCAATTACGCCTTTCCCGATAATTCCTGGTTTGAAGTCATCGATACGCTAAGCGGCAAGATCGTCAACACCCTGGAACCGGGCAAGGCCATCCTGCACATGGAATTCACGCCACGCGGAGAACACGTCTGGCTGTCGGCGCGTGACGACAACAAGGTGTTGATCTACGACACGGCGACTTTCGCCAGGATCGGCGAAATTGCTGCCGATAGCCCGAGCGGCATTTTCTTTACCTCTCGCGCCCAGCGCACCGGATTCTGATGCTCCTGCGTGAACAAGCCCTCGACTATCGACTGCTCAACGATTTTCAGCGGAACTTTCCGCTCTGCCCGGCCCCCTTTGCCGGAGGAAGGTATTACCAAGCGTTTTGGTGTTGTCGTGCGTCATCACGAACTGGGCTACACGGCGAATGCCATGCTGGTGCAGGATATCCCGGATGCATTGATTGCAGAGTTCGCTGCGCTGCTGGCGCACGAGCCCGGTGTGACCTTGTGCTATCAGAGGCCGCGCGTTCTGCCAGAGTGGCCGTACAACCTCTTCTGCATGATCCACGGTCAGGTGCGTGACGAAGTCGAGGCCAAAATTGCCGAACTGCGTGCGCGGCTCAAGCTCACCGGCTTCGCGCACGACACGTTGTTTTCGATTACCCGCTTCAAGCAGACCGGGGCCCGCTATGCATGAGAGGGTGGCCAATCGGGGAGAACAAGCACGCCGAAATCAGTGCGAAGTACCGGCGTCGCGCGAGATTTTGTTCCCCACGTTGTACTTGCCAACCGGTTTGCTGGCCGGGATACGCTTCACTTCCTGCAGGGTTTGCGCGTCGTAGACGATTAGCGCACCGTCCATTTCCCACAGGCTGGCCAGCGCGTAGCGGCCATCGCGGGTGAATTCGATATGTGCCAGCGTTTTACCCGTTTCGGGTTTGAGCGCTCAGATAACAGCCGGGATCTTCTGCCCACGCGTCGCCGCTCACCTGCTGCGCCCGTACGCGGGTATTGCCGTTGCAGATCGGCAGATAGGCACAGGCCGCACAGCGCCCTTTGACCGGTCGGGGATGTTGTTTCAGCCCGGTCAGCAACGGGTCGGAGAGGTCAGCCCAGATTGTGCCGAAGGGGCGCTGTTTGGCATTGCCCAGCGTGTGGTGCCACCACATGGTATCCGGGTGCACGTTGCCCAGATTGTCGATATTGGCCACATTGACGCCGGAGGCGTTGCCGCCCCACTGCGTGAGCTTGCCAGCGATGTGTGCGGCCTGATCGGGAAAATGGCGGCGCACCCAGAGCAGGAAAATAACGCCATCGGCGTCGTTGTTGCCGGTGGTGAACTCCGGTTGGCGGCCGGCTTCGAGGGCCGCCCAACAGGTGTCGAAAAGC
>JAYSZS010000238.1:0-4160 GCA_043737935.1 Propionivibrio sp.
AAGCCATCCTGCTGTTGATGAACAAGATGGGGATCGCCGGCAGTTCGGGATCGGCCTGTACGTCCGGTTCTCTGGAACCTTCGCACGTGATGCGCGCGATGGGCATTCACTACACGGCGGCGCACGGCACCATCCGCTTCTCACTGTCACGCAACAACACGGAAGCAGAAGTCGATCGCGTCATCGCCACCGCACCGCCGATCACCGCCCAGTTGCGCAAACTCTCACCCTACTGGAGCGATAACCAGGGAATGGGTGGCCCGGTGGCGAATCCTAAAACCGCCTTCACCCCGCCCTACGCCTGAGTGCCCGCGCTCACCCTACGCCTTCCCCAGGCCAGGCCCGGATCGAATTGATCGCCACGTTTTGATCACCCTGTAAGCAGAACCCGCCAAATGCCAGTCGGCGTGAGATCATCACCACCTTGACCTGATCGCCGGCCAGCCCGTAACGCGCCGGGGTTGGCGCAGCGACTTTGGAGCAATGGCAGGGTGTTGAATTGAGCAACGTGGTGATGAGCAGAGCTTCGCTGAGAACGATTGAACTGCCGGCCTATCAGGGTATTACGCTTGCCGATGTGCGACTGGTCGATTCTGAAGCGCTCGTCGACGAAGCTCTGGATGCGCTGATGCATGCCGGTGAAATCGGGTTCGATACCGAGTCGAAGCCGACATTTCTGAAAGGCGAGATGTCGACCGGCCCGCATCTCGTCCAATTGGCGACCGAATCCCGCATCTATCTGTTCCAGATTTCCCGGCTGCACGGCAGCAAGGCGTTGAAAGTCATTCTGGAGTCGCCCCAGGTGCTGAAAGCTGGTTTTGGCCTGGGCAATGACCGCAGTGCCTTGCAGTCCAGATTGGATATCGAGATCAACAATCTGCTCGACCTGGGTGAAGTTCTGCGCGGGCCGGGGCATCGCGGCACCGTCGGCGCCAAAGTGGCGGTGGCGCATTTCTTTGCCCAGAAGTTTCAGAAGTCCAAAAAAACCAGCACCAGCAACTGGGCAGCACCGAATCTGACCGAGCGGCAAATACTTTACGCGGCGAACGATGCCCATGTCGCGCTACGGATTTACAGGGCATGGGTGAGCACAGGTTCTGTCGCATTCACCGAGTAGTGCTTGTTTGGCCGTACTCATCACGCATTTGTTGATAAGGGAGACGCTGAGCCGAAATCCAGAAATGAGGAATAATAGGTGACAGACCACGGTTTTCTGAACCAAGGCTTAAATCATGAAATGCAGGGTTCACATTGAAACATCCGTACTCAATCAGCTGCCTGACAGTTCGCCCCAGCAAGAATGTTATCGAAGCAGGGCATCAGCAAAGCACTTACCTTTTCTGGGATTGGCGAAGCGAATTCGATCTGGTGGCGTCGGAACTGGTGGTCGCTGAATGCAGTGCTGGAGATGCCTCAGCGGCCAACAGTCTTGAATTGGCGAAGGGGCTGTTGCCGCTGGAATCATCCCGGCGAGGGCGAGTGAGGATGCCATGCACATTTCGATTGCCACAGTTCATTTCGTGGATTACCTGCTGACGTGGATTAAGCGGCATATTGCCAACCCGGAAATTCAGCCGCGTATCTCTGAACATTTTCAGCGGCAGGGTTTCTTCCCGCCTTTCATTTGCACACCTGGCGAGCTCTTGGGAAAAGAAAATGACTGATAGCCTCATTAAAGAAGTACGTGCGATCCGCGAGCAGCACGCCGCCAGTTTTGGCTTCGATCTCGACCGTATTTTTGCCGATCTGCAGGCTTGCCAGATCAAGCATGCCGCCGAGGGGTGGACGATCATTCCCGCTCCTGCCAGTCCGCCAACTGAGCATGGCTTTGCATTGCAACGGACTTGCTTCGCTCAACGCTGAAGTCGAACGCTTGGCTACAATCCCACTCCTTTAGCGGAGCCTTACATGACCAAGTCGACCTCTACCTATAGAAACGCCCTGAGTCCGGAAAATCGGGAGCGTTGGATAGCCATAAAGGGAATGGAAGGAATGGCTGAAGAATTGACGCTGAGCGTTGATGACGTAACAGGCGAGTACACAAGATTGACCCGCTTTCTTCCAGGTGCCAATACAGCAGCATTTGGCGGCAAGACTCATCCCTATCCTGAAGAAGTTTTCATCGTCAGTGGTCGCCTCTACGACCAGGCGTTTGACCTGTGGCTTGACGCCGGGCATTACGCCAGTCGGCCCCCCGGAGAAGTTCACGGCCCGTTCAAGACCGACGTCGGGTGTGTTGTGTTGGAAGTGTCGTTCCACAATCGGATTGGCTACAGCAATGCCACCCAACCCATCATTTCAACGGACGCTGCTCGATGAAGCTTCGCACCGCCGGTGAATCAAAGCGTGATGCCGCAGACCATCGGAGGGTGGGGCATTGTTTGCCACTTGGCAAGTTGATATTCTTCACTGATGAAAATCAGTGACATTCTGCGAATGCTTCAAGCTGATGGCTGGTTACTTGTAGTGACACGAGGCAGCCATCGGCAATACAAACATCCGCAGAAGCCCGGTCGGGTTACGGTACCGGGCAAGCCAGGCGAGATGTTGCTCCAGGGGCATTGAACAGCATCATGAAGCAGTCAGGTTTGAATAAATGAGGTCACTATGCGTTACGCCGTCGTAATTGAAAAAGCTGATTTAAATTACTCTGCCTATGTCCCTGACTTGGCGGGATGCATCGCCACAGGTACAAGCATCCAGCAGGTCGAGGCAGAAATTCGTTAAGCCATCGGGTTTCATATCGACGGATTGCGAGAAGAAGGAAGCCTTGTCCCCTTGCCATCAAGTCAAGTTGATTACATCGTAATCGCGGCTTGACCCGGCGGTTCTCACGGACTCCGTGCCCGCCGGGTTTCGCTGGTGACGTTACGATGGGCGTTACATTTAGAGCATCACACATGAACGTGCTCAACATACATGAACGCAAACTGAACGTGCCCGCTGCACGGGTAGGCGCGCTCATTGACTCCTTGTCCTCGCGCGCGGATGCACTGTGGCCAAAGCAGACATGGCCTCGCATGGAATTCGACCGTATCTTGAGTGTCGGGGCCGTCGGTGGCCACGGCCCGGTTCGATACTTCGTGGAGGAATTTACATCCGGCCGAAGTATCAAGTTCCGTTTCACCGGGCCACGAGGCTTCAATGGCTATCACGGGTACGGAGTTCTCAACTCTTCCGTGCAAAGCTGCATCTTGCGGCATACACTGGAAATGGCCACGCAAGGCCCGGCCATCATTTTCTGGCCGCTTGTTTTCCGCCCTTTGCACGACGCTTTGCTTGAAGATTCTCTTGGTTGGGCGCAAGCCTCGCTTGGCGAGTTTCCGCATGTCCAGAAGTGGTCGATGTGGGTCAAGGTTCTCCGCTGGTGCGTTTCCAATGGCAGGTCGCGCCTGCAGGTGACGCCGAACACTGCACCCCAAGGGACGCTATGCGATGAAGCTTCTCAGCACCCCCTTGGCTTAAAACGTAGCCAACAAGAATGAGCCGCGCTACGCCACTTCGAGATGCAATCAAAGCCACGTTTTATCCGTTCGCCCTGGAACGAGGTTTTGTCCGTGGGAAGGCTTCATCGCTGTTTTAATTCAGTGGGACAAATCCCATCGCCCTCGCTTCGTAGTGAATTTTGGCGAAGCCTCTTCCGAAGACTGTGAATATTTCCGCCAAAACATTGGCGCCGAGTTTCTGGAGCCGTAGCATTACCCCGGTGGAGGCAGGCTGCAACGATGGTGCGGCGGTTCAATGCGTACCTGGTTCCAAATCAGCAAACCCTGGGTGGAGACTCTTTACACTCTGAAGTGGTCCTATACCCCCGGAGGAAGTTGCGGCACAGCTCATTGCCGGCTTCGCCGAGCTTGAATCCTGGTGGGAGACAAAACACGGAGGCCCGCATAGCGGCATGGCGCTGTGTCTATCCGTGTGATAGATAATTTACCATTATGGTAAGTTCCGCAGCGCCTAATTTGTCCTTAGACAGGCCAACGATCTTCATTTTGAGTTGGAAGACGCACACGGGAAGGCTTTCAATGGGCTTTTGATGGTTTGCGAAAAGTATGTGTTACAACTGTGTATGGTTGCAGCATGCGGTGCCACTGGCTCCATTTTTGCGCTGCAAACCATGTCTGAGAACCCATAGGATTGGGTAAAGTACCTTGTCACCG
>JAYSZS010000239.1:0-9420 GCA_043737935.1 Propionivibrio sp.
AGAGAGGTTATTCGGGGCGAACTCAAATTCCTACGGTACCGGCACCGAGTTGACGACGTGGATCAGGCCGTTGGTCGCAGAGAGGTCGTCTTTGATTTCGTTGACCTTGCCGTTAAGGTCGGCGCCATTGAGCGCCTTCACGGTCTTGCCGTCGAGCTTGGCGACGTCCGCCGCCGCAACTTTGCCCTCCAACACGGGATACTTGAGGATCGCGGTCAGCTTCGGAACGGCCCTCGGCAGGCCGTCGAGCGTGCCGGCAGGCAGCGTGGCGAACGCCTCATCGTTGGGTGTAAAGGTGGTGAATGGACCGGCACCTTGAAGGGTGTCGGCGAGGCCGGCGGCCATCAGTGCCTTGGCCCGCGTCTTGAAATGGCCGTCAGCAATGGCAACATCGATCAGAGTATTCATCTGGTCTACTTTAACCTTTAGGTTAGGATGCGGCGTGTGTTCCGGCGGTGCGTTGTCCTGCGCGACGAAGGTGTCTGCAAGGTGTGCGGGAACTGGGAATGTAAGGCCGCGAGAAGGGCCGGTCTGTGCGCTAGCCAACATACCGCGCCTACATCCCCTGTGCACCTGTTTCGAAAGGACAGATCCCGTTTTCGGTAGGCAGTCGCCCGTAATCGTCTGCCCAGGTTTTTTTAACGGTCCAAGATCGAACGGCTGAAAGGCGAAGCAGCAGTCGCTCAAGGCACCGACGCTGCACCGACGCTTATCGGCGGCAATGGCCGATTATACATAGTTGGCCTTATGGAAAGCTTTCCCTAAGGCCGAGTAGAGGACCGACCTTTTACAGAGTCGGGCGGTCGGTATTTGATGAGTTAGCTACCGTACGCGCAACTCGATTTTTCTGGGTTGCTACGCTCGGTATTAGCCGGCTGCCCTTGGCGGGACAAGCGGGGCATTTTTACTGCCTTACAAAAAGTCGCGACTTGCGCCGGGGCAGGATTGCTCAAGCTTGCTGACCGTATATTCATCTGAATGGGCTGCAACTCCAACAATGCCAGCCGGCGCTTGGTCGGGCCTGGCACTGCGGGATGTGTATTGACGGCAATTTCAGGGAAGCCGGCCAACCCGGGCAATCTCCGCCTGCAGGGCGAGGATAGCCTGGATCTGGGTTTGCGTCGATCCGGTCATCCAATCCGCCATCTTCAAGGCTCGTGCCTGGGCGGCCCAGGTCTCTGCGGCCAGTGTATCGCCCAGACCGGCTGTCGCTTCCCAAAGGGTGGCCAGGATCCAGTAGCGCCTTTCGTTCCCGTAATCCCTGTCGATCAAGGGCTCGGCGTACTTGATGACTTCCTGCCGGGTACGCCGGGCCAGGATTGAATCGGTGATGCCTTCGTCCCGGTGGCCAGCCTTCAGGGCGGCCAGGGAACGCACCTCCAGCAGGAAGGCCAGATTGATCCCGTTGTAATAATCCTGCTTGAGATGAAAGCCGCGAGCGTAAGCGTCGATGCTTTCGTTCAGGTCCCGATCCAGTTGCGTGATATCCCACAGGCGCTTGTGGACCGCGCCCCACAGGCCGAGTGTTTCCGGATCGTTGGTGCTGGCCGGGTTCAATCCCAAGAGGATTTTTCGGGCCTCGTTCAGCGCCGCCTCGGGGGTGGGTAACCTGGATTTGTAGGTGGCCAGGGCGAGTTGCTGGATGACGAAGCTGTCGTTCGGCCGTTGTTTTCGAACTTCCTGCAAAAAGTCGCAGGCCGCGCTGAAGTCACCGGCCATCAGCTTCGCCTGAGCCTGATCCAGATTGGCCTTGGCCGTTGGCGCGACGGGTTCGTCCTCTACTGGCGGGGCGGCTGCTACCGGGGCGCTGAGTTGCCTGGCCTTGAACATGAGGCCGGCGGTGGTCTCGTCGATACTGAAAGGACTGCTGCCTTGCGCTACCGTCCTGGCACGTGCGGATCGAGCCTGGGGCGGGGTCAGGTCAGGCAGGAAGGTATAGACCGGGCTATCGATATCGTCCTTGGCCAGGATGTCCGTGATGGCCTGCTTCAGGTCATCGCGGAAGCGCTTCGCCTCCTTGGCGCCGATGTCCTCGCCGAGGTGTTTGTAACGCCGGATCACAATGTGTCCGACATCGAACGGGTTTTTGAAGCATTCCTCGGCGACGATGAGGGTCGCGCGCGGACGCAATCCGTAGCGCACACCGAGTTCGAATGCGGCATTGACGTTGTAGGTCGACAGGTCGGCGATCACCAGGTCGGCTTGCAGCAACTGCGTATACATGGGAACGTCGATGGTGCCGGAATTCACGATCTCGTCGGCACGGATGCATACGAGTCCTGCCCCTTCCACACCTTCCTTGATGATGGCATAGGAGGCGTCCAGATCGAGCACGCGTCCGTCGGTGAAATCGGTCTTCTTGCCGAAGCCCTGGACAACGAAACAGGTAGCCATCAGACAAACCCTCTGAAATGGTCGATCGTGAAATGGGCGGCGGCGTAGGTCTTGCCGACGCGCTGTATATCCGGGATGAATTTGACCGAATCCATGAGTTGCACCCTGGCCGGGTCAATCTCCTTGAGACCCAGCGCATCCAGCCCCTCGCGCGTCACGTCCGGGTCATAGCGCACATAGGCGAACTGCTTGCTGCCGGTCCAGTTGGGGGTGTCCGGGGCGTCCGTATTGGCCAGCATGTCCCACACTTCGCGATCGATTTGGCCACCGTGGCGACACTCGCCGAGCAGGCGGCAAGCCATGTCCCAGCCGGCCGAGGCGGCGTTCATCAAGGCCGACGGGATGCTCTTCGCATGGTCGAGCAGCCACAGGTCGTCTTCCTTGAGTTCCGGCCGCGCCCTGGCCGCGCTGCCGGTGCCCACCGAGACGATCAGCAGCCGGTCCGTACCGGTTGGCCAGTTGACCTTGTAGGGTGCGGCGGTAGCCATCTGGAAGGCGAGGAAAGCTGAGTTGTTGTAAGTGGTGACGCCGCCATCGACAAAGATGAACTGGTATTCGTCCGGCGTTCCCGGCGCGAAGGTTACTACCTCGGGCGGGAAGAAAGTCGGTGCGGCGGTGCTGGCGCGTACCAGTTGCCACAACGGCAGATCGAGATTGCAGTCCTTGCGCGGGGTGCCATCGGCCTTGACGCGCTGGTTGTATTTGGCGCCGGGATTATTGGTCACCGGCCAGGGCGAGTCGGTGGTGTGATTGCGCAGCACCATCAACAGCAACGTGCGCAGCCCCTCGTCGCCGAGGGTGGCCGGTGGCGCGCCCTGCGCGTAGCCAAGGGCGTGGTTGAGTTCGCCGCGCAGTTTTTCGGCCAGCGGTTCGTCGTTGTAGCTGTAACGCAAGCGTTTGAATACCGACGCCTTGTCGAACATCTGCTCGCCGCTGCCGACATAGAACTCGCGAATTTTATCCATCGACATTCCGGCGGCGATGCAGGCCGCGATGATGGCTCCGGTGCTGGTGCCGCAGACGAAGTCGAACCAGTCGGCGAGCACCAAGTCGGGTTTATTGAGCCGGGTGCGCAGATCGGCTTCGATCCGGGCCAGAATCTCGACGCTGATCAGGCCAAGAATACCGCCCCCATCACAGGTCAGGATCTTCTTGGGTGTGGGTGAGTTGATGCGCTCGATGAGCTTGCTGGACATGGTTTGACTCCTTTTTTAGACTGCCTACAAAAACTGATCAGCGTCATCCCGGCGAAAGCCGGGATCCCGGCCTTCCGCATACAGGATCATCGATAGATCAGGAATCCACCTGCTGGAACGACGATGCGCATCGCCCGGCCGTTACGCGCTTCGATGGGTGTGGTAGTGCCGATTTGCGCTGGATCGGTTGAATATAGGCAAGTCAGAACCCCAGGTGAGTTATGCAGCGTGGCGTCGATGGTCACCCAGGCCGCACGGGCGTTGTCGGCGTCGGTATTGATCGCCAGAACGATCTCCTGGTCGTCAAACAGGCGTGACCACGGCACCACCGAGCGGATCTGGCCGCCGATCATGCGCGGCAGGCCGAAATGCCCCGGTTCGCCGGAGTCCGAAATCTCGCGCAGGTACTGCCGCCCCCGGCGCAAGGCCAGATGCGAGTTGCGCAGCGCCGTGAGGTCGGCGATGAAGCGGTAAATCTCGTGGTTTTCGTCGAAGAAATGCCGACCCGTGCTTTGCAGCGATCCGAATGCGCCGCCGAACATGCATTCGCGCAGGTAACGGTCGTTGTTGCCGGCGCCGTCGAAGGCCTGCTCGGTACCGTAGTAAACGCAGGGGATGCCCATGGCACAGAGGTTCAAACCCAGTACTGCCTTGAGATGTGCATATCCGTTGTTGACCCGGTCGCCACAGAAGCGCCCCTTGTCGTTGCCCTTGCGTACCTGGTCATGATCGTCGAACAGGGTGACGACGTGCTTGCCGAACCACACGTGCGAGGACTTGTTCACCAGCGCCGAGTTGCGGAACAGGTTGAAGAAATCAACGGGCTCGCGCCAGCCCTTGGCCAGATAGTCCATGCGGTCGGGGATGTCGTCGATGCCCAGCGCCGCGTCGAGCCCGGTAAGTTCCAGCGTTTTGTAGGCGTTGTAGCGTCCGCCGGTGATTTCGCCGACCAGGAAGAAGTTTTCCTTGCCCAGGGTCTGGGCAAATTCCTTGATGACCGCGGCGAAGTAGCGCGTGGCGCCAGGTTCCATGTGTTTTACGGTGTCGATGCGGAAGCCGTCGATGTCGGCGAGACCGATCCAGAACTTGTACACATCGCACAGCAGGGTGAGGGCCGGACTGACGTTGAAGGCATCGACAATGCGATTGTTGTAGGCATCGCGATCATGGTCACCGTGGTAGATGTCTTTCAGGGTGACGAAATCGCCCTCGAAATACTCGGGGTCGTTATCCCAACTGTTGATCCGCCCCTTGCGGGTAAAGTTTTCTGCCTGCTGCATTTCCGCCGGCCACACCGCATCGTTCGGCCAGGCGAAGCCGTGGCTGGCCGGGTCGATCGGGCCGAAGGGGATGTTAGTCTGGCCGAATGCGTTGCGCCAGCCGGCCACCGGGTAGGTTCCGCCGTCCCAGCGTGCGTCCATGGTGAGGTTGCCGTGCTCATCCTGGGCGGGGTAGCGGTTCGGGTTGTGCTGATAGCCGAATACATTGCCGCTGTGATTGAGGATGATGTCCAGGATGACACGGATGCCGTGTGCATGAGCGGTGTTCACCAGGTCAATGAGATCCTGGCGGGTGCCGAAGTGCCGGTCAACATCGAGGAAATTCTGGATGCCGTAGCCATGGTACGAGTGGCTGTCCGATTCCACCTGCTTAAACATCGGGCTGACCCAGACGGTCGTCACCCCCAGGCGCTTGAGGTAGCCGATCTTGTGTTCCAGTCCCTTCAGCGTGCCGCCCAGCCACTCGTCACCGGCGTCGGCCCAGGAGGTCCGGTTCGCCGTGTAGGCGTCGTCAGGGAAGCAGAACGGCGGCGTGCTGCCGCTGGTATCGGGATTTCCCGAGTTGTCGCGGAAGCCCTGCTCGCGTCCGTCGGAGAAGCGATCGAGCATCAGGAAGTAAAGCACCTGGTCTTCCCAGGCAGCCGGTGAAGGCGTGTAGCCGGGCCGGCGCAGTGCCTCCCAGTCGATGTCTTGCAGACGGCGTTCGAGTTGATCGTGTGTGGTCTGGTTGATTGGCATGGTGATTATCTCCTTGCTGTTGGCATTGGGTCATTTGAGTCGGCTGGCTGACGGCCAGGGTCGGTCTTTATGAACTTTTTGTACCTTTTTTCTCCTTACCTTGCTGCTTTCAAAGCTGCGAGCCTGTATTCAGCATACTAGGGGATGGCCGATTCAGTTCCGCGATAAACGGGTCGCTGCCCAGCTCGCTGTACCTGGTCATTCGATCACTCGTTAATCCTCAGTAGCCCGAGCAGTACTAGAAGTGCATCAGATCCTTGTTGCGCCAGGACCAGCGGCCGCCCCAGACGAAGCCGAAGCTCTCGAACAGGGCCACCAGGCGGGGATCCATAGCGCCGGCGGTGCCCATGGCATTGGTGTTCGGGTTGAGGTCGATGGCGATACCCCAGGAGTGGGTCGAAGGTTTGACCGCGCCGTGTTTCGGCCGGAAGACGTAGCCGCCGCCATAGGTCTTGATGGTGCTCTTCAGGCCCCGCGCGACGATTTGCCGGAATACCTCTTCGATCAGTGGTGCGATCAGTTTGTGGCAGCGGATCGAGGTCACGCTCTTGCGGGTATCCCAGGCCAGCGGGAATGAAAACGGCAACGCGGCTTTAATCATGCGTTCGGTTCCCATTTGGGGTCGATGCTGCCGTCGTCGCGAATGTAGCGCAGGACGTCGCCAATGGTGTTGTGCACGGCCTGGAAACCGTGGCGCGCCGTCGGCCAGGCGGCACCGGCGCGGGGCTGGGTTTTCGCTCTGGCCCGGGTCGCCGCATTCCGGTCCTTGTTCGAAGGCAGGAGGATTTGCTGGCCGACGAAGATCTGCTGGGCGTCCGGCCGGCCGTTGTAATCGGCCAGGGTTTCGGTCAGGGCGGCGTCGCCGAGTCGGTCGCGGGCGATCCTGGCCAAGGTGTCACCCTTTTCGATGGTGTAGGTCTTTGCCATTGGTGTTCTCCTTTCAAATGTTGATGGGTCAACTCGGCTTTCTGGTACGTGCCTTTCCTGGTTTGGGTGCAGGCGTTTTCCGTGATCGGGCGCTGACCGGGCTGGCGGCAACGGACTCCCTCGTCGCCTCGTCGTCGGCTGGCCGTGGCCCATAGTAATCAGCCAATTGGTCAAGAACCTCGGCCCGCATTCGGTCTTCACCTATGGCGCGCAAGCGAAGGAAGCGGGCCAGCAAGCGCCATTGGTGGACGACGGAATCCCACTGGCGAGCAGACAGGGGAAGCGACTGGACAGACTGTTCGTAAATCCGGTGGAAATCCGATGCTGATGACGCGTGTATTATCGCCGACGCTTTATCGGGCGGCGAAGGCTGGCGATTTTCGTCCAGCAGCCAGGCGATCATTAGCGCATCGGCGCTTATCACGGCATCCCAGAAATCCTTGCTGGAGGTGTATTGCCTGAGCGCCTGCTCGCCGCATTTAAGGGCGATGGCGACCGCCTCTGGCGGTGTGTGCACTAGCGTGCCCGCCAGCCAGGCCAGTGGCAGGGCGTTAAGCGTGTTGTACGGAGTCAGGGCCGGGTCGCCCTGTATGCCGGTTTGATAGGCTTTGGCGGATAGTTCCAGACAAGGAACCAGCTCAGTCCATTTTTTTCCCATGTTCAACAGGGCGGCGGCCTTCAGCTTGAAGGCACTGCCCAGCATGCCTGCCCGTTCGGCGTTGCTTGCCGGTTCGCCCACGCCGCGCACAGCCTCGGCCAGGGCATTCAGGCGGCGGATAGCACTGTCGATCAATGGCATGGCCTGGTCAAACTGATGCGTGTCGGCCAGTTTCCCTCCGTGGCGCGCTTCCATGTTGGCAAGCTGTTCAATGGCCCGCACGGCGACACGCCCTGATTTGTCTTCCTGTTGAACGGCGCGCTGGTAGGCGTCCCGGGCGGCGTCAAACCCCTCGCTGCCATAATCCGCATATAAATCGGCGATGGCTTGCAACACGTCGGGGCGCTCGGCCCATTCCGGCGGGCATCTGGCGAGTTGGCGCTGGACCCACTGCCTTTGCTGGGCAAAGGTGGGATTTTTCACCTCGCTCTTGCGGTGCTTGTTCCCTGCCCGTTGCCCCTGAACGTTTGCCAGCAGTTCATCTATCGCGACGTAAGGTCTGGATTTTTGCCGGGTAGCCGATTCGCTGTTGGTTTGCAGGCGATAGCCGGGATCGCCATACGCTTGGTAGGCCCCCCAGGTATTGCTTCCCGGATGTTGCTGGAAGGTCGCCTGGCGTGCCTTGAAGATGGCATCGCCAAAGGGTTCTCCCTGGGTGAGTCGATCGAAGAAGGTGCTGGCGAAGGTGCACGCTGCTTCATCGTTGACCGCCCAGCCGGCGGCCACGACACAGCGAACGCCCATCTCGATCAGTTTGCGCGACAGGCTGTAGGCTAGCTTGTTGGGTTGGCTGTGCGGGTTGCCGATGCTGCCGAGGTGGCAGCAACTGAGGAATACGACTTCGGGAACGACTTCCATTAGATCGATCTCGACGGCGGTAAGCAGCAGACCGTCGGAGAGAACGACGCCGGAATAGCTGTGCCCATCCAGTCCCCTGGCCTCGAAAATACCATGGGCGCCGATCATCAGAATGCGATAGGGGCGCTGATACAGGGTGGCGTAGATATCGAGCGCTTCCTTGTCCGCCGGGCTGACAATAATGTCTTTGTCGTTCCAGCCGGCGTAGTGCAGGCTGTCGCTGATCGCCTGACCTTCGCGCGTGGCCGCCGGCAGCTTGTCGAGTTCCTGATGCTTGCCGCCAAAGCGCTTGTCAAAACCCCAGGTGCTGGGGGAGACGATGATGCAGGCGGTGTTGGCGTTGGCCGTACGTACTGTGGGCCGGTAATGCAGGGTGGTCAGTTGCCGCACCATGGGCATTCTCAGCACCAGGGGTTCGCCCTCGCTTTGCAATAGCTCCCAGGGCAGATTGGCGGTATAGCCATCGAGCACCATGAGCAGGCGGCACTGTTCGCGCACCACGGCCTTGTAATCCAGAGGCACCATGAGCTGGAACAGCGTGTGCCCCAGTTTGGCGTCATAGGCGGGGTTGTTCCGCTGATTGCGGATGAGGGCCTCAATCAGCCCCGGCTGCCGCTGTTGCACCACCGCTTCGGCACGCGCCCGCTGGGACAGGAATACATACTTGAGCCGTTCGGGGTAGTAGCGGGATTCAGCCGGAGAAGTATCGTCTGACCACGTTGAGGTTGCCGCATCGGGTTTGCCGTTTTTGTCTTGACCGGCTGCTTCTTCTTTTTCGGCAAGTTGTGCGTTGCCGGCCTGGGCGCACAAACGCCGCAATTGATGCGGCGGGATTGGCGAGATGATCTGCGTTTCATAACATTCGGGAGGGCAACTGGTTTCGCTGGCGTCGGCATTGGTGACGATGAGCCGCGACCAATGGCCCAGATCGCCGTCGACGTTCAGTCGATCCTGCATGCCTTCGCCAATGACCAGGGTCGCGGCTGGATTGATGCGTGCGCCCAGGCGCTTGAGTTCGCCTGCCATATTCTCGGGCAGGTCGAGCACGGCGTGCGCCGCGCTGATGGCGGCATTGCGATACAACTCGATGAAACAGAGCTGCGAAACCGTGGCGCCGTGTTCGCGCGATTTACTCAGGGCGTCGCTGAACTGGTGGTTGGCCTCCAGAACACCGCGCGTAATGGCTGCCACCGATTCGGCGACGCTGATGCTGGCGGTGGAATTCCAGCCGATGAGCAGGCTGAAGAGCTGAACCTCCTCATCCGGCCTGACCTGCAAGGCATCGCGCAGTTGCAGCAGGAAACGCACGACACCGGCGCGTACGGTCTCGGTGACCTGACGCGCGCTCAACTGGCCATTGAACTTGCCC
>JAYSZS010000240.1:0-4149 GCA_043737935.1 Propionivibrio sp.
CCCAGCGCAATAGCGCTGGGGAACTCCGTGTAATAGGCGGCAAACACCACCCCGTTGTGGTAGTGGTAACCACGCAGATCGGCGAGATCGAAGGACAAAGACAGTTCGGGCATGGCGGCCTGCAATTGTCGCATCGTCTCCAGCGCCGAGGCAATCTCGGGTAGCGCAGGCAATTCACGAGCGGCGGTATCGAGCAGATCACACCCCCCGTAAAGTTCAGGCAAACGCAAGAGTGCGGAGCGATAAGGTTCGGCCAGTTTGGAGCAACAATCGTGCAGACTCGGAATATCCTTGACTTGCAGGAGTTGCAATATTTTCACTTCGTCATCGGTATTGAGGCCGGCGGCATGCGCCAGCGCACGGAATACTCCAACATGGCCGATATCGATACGTGAAGCGGGTATGCCGGCGGTATTGAGCGCCGCCGTCAGCAGACGGATCACTTCGAGATCGGCCTCAATGCCGGCGTACCCGAAGAGTTCGGCACCGAGCTGGATCGGCTCGCGACTCGCCGCCAGCGAGGCCGGCAGCGTATGCAGAATGCTGTCGCAGTAGCAAAGGCGCGTAACGCCCTGTCGATTGAGCAAGTGAGCGTCGATACGTGCGACCTGGGGGGTCATGTCTGCACGCAGACCGAGTGTGCGACCGGAAAGCTGGTCGACCAGCTTGAAGGTACGCAAGGTCAGGTCAGAACCTGATCCGGTCAACAGTGAATCCAGGTATTCAAGCAGCGGGGGCATGACCAGCTCATAGCCATGTACGCGGAAGAGATCAAGCAGAGCGCGGCGCAGTCGCTCTATGCGGGCCGCTTCCTGTGGCAACGCGTCAGCAATGTATTCGGGTAACAGCCAGTTCATCGAAAAACCATCAACAGCACTAATCCAGCCAGCATCGAGGTCAGGCCAATGAAGCGGATCTGTCCGTCGGTGAGCTGGATCAGACGACGGAATGTTTCACGCCAGGTACCGGGAGCAAGAAAAGGCACCAGACCCTCAAGCACCAGCATCAGCGCGAAAGCGATGAGCAGACTGGTGGTCATTTACCCGATTTTTCGCTGCCTCGACCGACACTCTTCATGTACTTGAAGAAGTCGGAATTGGGCTCGACGACA
Organism: Propionivibrio sp.; assembly: GCA_043737935.1. Classification (GTDB taxonomy): domain Bacteria; phylum Pseudomonadota; class Gammaproteobacteria; order Burkholderiales; family Rhodocyclaceae; genus Propionivibrio. The sequence goes on from JAYSZS010000240.1 coordinate 1,112, forward strand.
ATGATGTCGCTCTTGCTCTTGAAACTGTTGCGATAGGCTTCAAGACTGCGATAAAAGGAATAGAACTCGGGATTCTGATTAAAGGCCTGCGAATAAGTCGCCGTGGCCTTGGCGTCACCTTCACCCTTGATCATCTGTGCTTCGCGATAGGCATCGGCGACGATCACCTCGCGTTGCCTGTCGGCATCGGCACGGATTTTTTCGGCTTCAGCAGAACCTTCCGAACGCAATTCGTTGGCCACGCGCTTGCGCTCGGCTTCCATTCGACGATAGACCGATTCACTGACTTCAGTCGGAAGATCCACGCGCTTTACCCGGACATCGACAATCTGCACTCCAATCTTGCGTGCATCGAGATCCGCTTTTTCGCGCATCTGCTCCATGACTTTGTTGCGCTCGCCCGAAACAACGTCATTGATGGTGCGTTTACCGAATTCCTCACGCAAGCCGGCATTCACCGTTTGCGACAGGCGGGTCTTGGCTCGCGCTTCATCACCGGCAACCGAAATATAGTAAAGCTTGGGGTCGACGATCCTCCATTTGACAAAGGAATCAACCAGCACATTCTTCTTTTCCGAGGTGATAAAGCGTTCCGGCTCAGCACTGTCCATCGTAAGAATCCGCTTGTCGAAGTAACGCACGTTCTGTATCATCGGCCATTTAAAATACAAACCTGGTTCCTCGATCACGGTGCGCACCTCGCCAAGTTGAAAGACGATGGCGTGTTGCCGCTGATCAACCGTAAATATCGAGGCCCCAAGAACGACCAATACCACCGCAACGACAGCGGCAGTGAAATTCAAACCGGTTTTCATTATCGTGTCTCCCGATCGCGGGAGCGCAAGGTCTCACGCGAACGTGTTTCAGGCTTTTCCACCACCTGCGGTGGCGTGTCGTTCGAAACAACGGGGCCAGGAGGCCGTACCTGGGCCGGCATCTCGGCACTGCTGCCGACGCTGGCAGGAGAGGCTACCACCGCAGCTCCGGCCGCCTGCATCAGCTTATCGAGCGGCAGATAGAGCAGATTACCCTGCCCCTTGGCATCAACGAACACCTTGCTGGTGCTGGAATAGACCTGCTGCATGGTTTCAAGATACATGCGAGTGCGTGTTACCTCCGGTGCCTTGGCATACTCGGTATTGATCTGCTTGAAGCGGCTGGCATCGCCCTCGGACGTTGCAATCACCCGCTGCTTGTAACCGTCGGCTTCCTGCAACAGGCGTGAGGCTGTACCCCTGGCCTTGGGAATCACGTCATTGGCGTAAGCCTGGCCTTCGTTTTTCTGTCGCTCGCGATCCTGACTCGCCTTTACGGCATCGTCAAAAGCCGCCTGCACCTGCTCCGGGGGCTGGGCGTTCTGCATCGTTACTTTTGAAATCAGGATACCCGTCTTGTAACGATCAAGAATATCCTGCATGAGGGTCTGGGCATTGACTGCGATCTGCTCGCGCCCCTCGTAAAGAACGAAATCCATCCTGCTCTTGCCGACGATCTCGCGAATTGCTGTTTCGGCCACCTGCATTACGGCTTCATCGGGGTTACGATTATTGAAGATGTAGTCAACAGGATCCTTGAGAATATACTGAACGGCAAACTGGATATTGATAATGTTTTCGTCAAAAGTCAGCATCAATGCTTCCTTGAGCACTTTGTTTTTCTCGCTGCCGCGGTAACCGATTTCAAGCGTACGCACGCCAGAAATGTTAACCAGTTCATGGGACTGGATCGGGTACGGCAAACGCCAGTTCAAACCCGACTCCGTGCTTTCCTTGTACTTGCCAAACTGCAGGACAAGACCGCGCTGCGAGGCATCGACAATATAGAAGCCACTGGCCAGCCAGACCAGCAGCACAAGTCCGACGAGCAGGCTGATGCCACCACCAAGATACTTGGGGTTGAACTCCATCGGCGGTCGATTGCCACCACCCCCATCGCCGCCGCCTTTCCCCTTTTTATCGAACATGCCGGACAGTCGACGATTGAGATCACGCCACAAGGCTTCAAGGTCCGGCGGTCCCTGATTCGGTCGCTTGTTTCCGTTGTTTCCGCCAGCGTTATCATTACCGCGATTACCCCATTGCGGGTCATTGAGCGACATAAGTACTCCAATACTCGAAATCATGGTGCCGAATCCGTATCAAGAACAGGGTTGATCACGCTTTCTCCAGCCATCGGCAGAGCACGCGCAAGGTGAAGTTTCTCCAATGCAATCTCGGTCATCGCCATGCGCAGCAAGGGTAAACCATCGCCGCACTTCGCACTAACCCGAACGCGCAAGATTCTACCATACTCATCCCTTTCAAGCGTTGGCGGCAGTCCTGTCAGATCCTGTTTGTTGAGCACCATCAGTTGCCGCACTTCACTGGCGCCGATTTCAGCGAGGACTTTTTCGACTTCGGCAATCTGATCGTTGCGCGCAGGACTGGCCGAATCGACCACATGTATCAGGAGATCGGCCTGCGCTGTTGCCTCCAGCGTGGCATGAAAAGCCGCCACCAGTTCGTGCGGCAGGTCGCGGATAAATCCCACGGTATCGGAAATGACAATATTCCCGGCTTCGCCCAGCCAGAGCTTGCGCGAGGTCGTATCGAGCGTTGCAAAAAGTTGATTGGCAGCATAAGTCCCAGCGTGAGTCAACGCATTAAAGAGTGTTGATTTACCGGAATTGGTGTAGCCGACGAGGGATACGTTCAGGACTTCGCCGCGACCCCGAGCCTTGCGCTGCACGCCGCGCTGGCGTTCGAGTCTGGCTAGCCGCTGCTTGAGCAGCCTGACCCGCTTGCCGAGCAGGCGGCGATCTGTTTCAAGCTGGGTTTCGCCCGGGCCGCGCAAACCGATACCGCCTTTTTGACGCTCCAGATGGGTCCAGCCGCGAACCAGCCGGGTAGCAAGATGACCAAGTTGCGCCAGCTCAACCTGCAACTTGCCTTCCGAACTTTGAGCGCGTTGTGCAAAGATGTCGAGGATCAGGCTGGTACGGTCGATCACGCGGCACTGTAACATGCGCTCCAGATTGCGCTCCTGGGCAGGAGACAACT
>JAYSZS010000241.1:0-9377 GCA_043737935.1 Propionivibrio sp.
AGGCGACTGGCGTCGCTGGCGGCGGAGAAACTCGCCGCATCGAGCCGCAACTGGTTGTTCACGGTGGCGGCGATGGAGCCTGAAAAGCGCATGGCGTTCTGGCTGGCGAGATACCAGGAACCGAAGCCCGCCGAGTGCAATGATGTCAGGTTGAGTGCCGCCTTGCCATTGAACTGTGCTGGGTCAAATGTCGCACCACCGGCGAGATAAGTGGCCGTATCGACTGCAGATGGCCAAAGTTCTGCAGGGACACCTGTTGACTGATAGAGCGTCAGCTCACGTTCGCCGAGAATTGCGGCCTTGGCTGCGGCCGAAATGGCACCCCCGAGTAGCCCATTTGCGGACCAAGGGTCAGAAGTGCTCTTGGCATCGGCAAAACGCAACGAGAAGGTGCCGCCGAGTGCATTGTTGCCACCTGCAGCACGGTAGCTGCCATCCAGCAACATACCATCGCGCCCGGCAAGACTTACGGTACCTCCGGCGCTCCCCAGGGCTTTCGCCTGATAGCTGACGCCCTTGTTCAAGGCAGTCGCGCTATTAAGCGTGTCGTTGGTGCCGCTTACGTCGATCACCGAGCCGCTGCGGGCAATCAGGTAACCCATGCCGGCATTGATATTAACCGAGCCACCGTCCAGGACCGCGCCCTTGTAGCGGCGCATGTCGAGGAGAGAGTCGGTCGACACGCCATCCTCCAGTGCCCGGCGAGTTGCAGCACTCAATACTGTTGCTCCGCTTGCAAGCAAGCGGCTGTTCGGTCCCAGGTAGATCGACTCGGACTGCTTGGCTGGCGAGTAGGCAATCGCTTCCCGATTGTAATCTTCGTTGCGGTTGGCCGGACGGCTCAACTGGATGCTTCCGGCAGGCGCTTCGAGTGTGCCGAGTAGGGTCAGCTGGCCCCACGACTCAAGATTGATGCTGCCTCTTGGCGATACACCCAGGTATGCGCCGTTGCCTACGACCAAATCGCCGAATTTCAGGCTGCGTGTTGCAAGTGACAGGTCGGTCGCCGAACTACGCTGGTCGGGATGGAGAACGACCGAACTGGCGAAACTCGCCAGTTCGCTGCCGCTGACTTGGCGCCGATAGCCTGGAAAACCTTCCAGCGACCAGTTGACCGGCTGGGCGGCGATAGGTGTTCCGTCCTTCACCGTCACGCCATCGCGCCCGACGAGTTTGAAGTCGTAGAAACCGCCGTTATTGAAGAAATCGGAGCTTAGCGTTACGCCAACCTGATTTTCAGTCAGACGTTTGGCGCGAGTCCAGTTACGGCTGTCCGCAGCGAAATGATCGCCGAGCAATACTGCAGAGGTGTTGATCTCAAACGAACCGCCGCTGCCCAGCGCATAAGCCGCCAGTGTGCCGTCCAGGAAAAGGCTGGCATCGCGCCGATCTTCATCTGCCAGGAAGTTGAAACCTGCCCCGACGCTCTTGACTACGCTGCCTGTCATCAGAGTGATGCTGCCAGCATTGCCTGCCTCAATCTTGCCTTTGTTGTTGACCAGCGCGCCGCCGGAAACATTGAGTTGACTGCCCTCACGCAGGTCGATGTCGTAAGCCGAAACGAGACGGATACTACCGCCATTGGTCGCCCTCTGCTTGCGACTGCTTTCTTTTCGGTCGAGATAATCGTTAACCCATTGGCCGGCGGTAGATATCTTGGCACCAGTGTCGACGATCAGGGTCGAGTATTTTGCATCCAGCTCCGTAGGGAAAGAGGCTACGGCAGTGCTCATGTCCCTCGTCGCCAGACTGATCTTGCCGTTTGGTGCGCCGATATTGCCAGCGACATAAACCTGGCGACCGGAAAGTGAGAACTCGCCTCCGGGAGCGAGATCAAGCGCTATGTCGGCGCCAACGTCGATGCGCCCGTCGCTCGTGATGTCAAAACGTGAGAAACCGGCATCGACCAGTGACTGCGAAAGTTCAAGACGCCGCCCCGCTGAATCCTCAACGTCCAACCCCGCCGTGGCATTGGCTGCGCCTTTGACGAACGCGATCTGCGCCTCGCTGTACTCACGAATCTTCTCTTCCTCACTGGCTGTATCCCGATCAGCTACCGGAAAATGCTGTCCGGCGTCCTTAATGATCAGTTTGCCACCCAAGGGTGCGGCGTAATGGTCACTCGTCGATGTGCCAACGTTGCGTTGCTTGACGCCACGCGTTGTATTGGCGATCAGTTTGCCGTCGATCGCGAGGCTGTGACCAAGGAGCTCGATCTCGCCGGCGTTTCTGCCCTCATAGTAGCCGGCCAGCTTGCGCTTGCGCTCCCTGATGCCGTAGTACATGGCTGACGCTGGGGCATCGTTGAGGCGATAACTTTTTCCGCCAATCGAAAGAATGCGGCTCTCGGTCACCGTGCCGCCGGCATACTCGACGCCGCCTCCGGAAACATTCAGTTTGGCATTCGGCTTGACGACGACGCTGCCGGTCGTCTTGAAGGAAATCGTTCCGCCGGCCGCTGACTTCTCCTCAACGGTTTGGCCGACTTTGCTGATCCAGCCCGACAGATCGGCTATCTTGAAGTCATCGCGAATATCGACCCAAGCCTTCTTGCCGCGCAGCTTGCTGAAGCGCTGCACCGGGTTGCTGGCGAATTCGTCGCCACGTAACTCGACTTCAATGAACAGGTCGGACACCGACTTTTTTGCCGTTACGCCCGAGACATCGATCGTGGCGCCGTCACCGACGAAGATGCCGACTCCGGCCGGTGCGGTGGCCGTCTGGCTGACGCCCACTCCGTCTGCTGCGAATGCGGTGGTGAGGTCGAAGGACTCGCTGGCGCGGAACCGGACACGACCGCCCTTCGCCTCTATGACGGCGCCTGCCGAAGCATCGGGATTGCCGGAGACGATGATTTTTTTCGCGGCAGCATCGATCAGTGATGAAATGAAGGGTTGATCGGCAGCCAGGGTCTTGCCGTCGCTACCATCGAGCTGCACCTTTGTCATGCTGCCGCTGGTCAGGGTCATCTTGCCGCCGACCTTGCCGGTGGTGAACTCGGGTTCGTTGGCCTTGTCGCCCGGATTGGGTTCCTCGTCCGCCTTGATCGCAGCGATGCCGTTGCTATCCAGCTTGCGCTGTCTTTTGAGTGCGATGGGCACACCCGTACCGCTGATCGCCACCTGGTCGCGGGCGAGCAGGCTGATCGAGCCATTGGCCGTGGCCGAGGTAGTGGCGGTCAACACGCCGGCTTGGGTGATTTCGTGACCAACCAGGCTGATATTGCCCAGTTCCGCCGTAATGCGGCCTGTATTGATCACCGCATTGGCGTCGGCGCCGCGCGATAGCGCGATCCAGGTATTGAGCGCATCGGTGTCAAGCGTGTAGAGCGGGTTGACCTCGGCGCTGAAACCACGCATTGCCTGGGCGTAAGCCGGCTTCAGGTACAGATCGGCACCGGCAGCGAGCACGGTCTGGCCCTTCGGCGTGGTGATACTGCCCGCCTGATTGACCCTGGCGCCGGCCAGAATGACGTAACCGTTGCTGACGCTGTCGATGGTGGCTCCGGCCTTGACGTTGATTGTCGCCAGACGGAAGGCGTTCAACGCAGCCAGTCGCACCGCCGCGCTATCGGTGGCGGGTGCCTTGTTCAGGTAGAACGTGCGGGCGCTGACGCCGTCCTGCATGAGCAGCCCGCTGGCAACAATATCCGGGTTGATCCCCAGCGCTGATGCTACAAAGTTGTTTGCTGATACGCGCGCACTGGATCCGAAATCGATACCCTTTTCGTTTATCAGGAATAGCTGCCCATTGGCCTTCAATATCCCATCGATTCTTGAGCGACCGGCCTGGTTCACAGGGCTGCCGTCGGCTGCTGTCCGGCCGATGGCGTTGGCCTGATCGATGCCTGCGATGTCATCATCATTGACGTAGTTGTAAGCGACCGCGCCGGAAGAAGACTGAACGAATTCGACCGTCTTGCCGGCGCCGACGTTGTAACCGCTGACCCAGTCGATCTCGGCTTTGTCGCCGCGTTGGTGGATGGTCAGGCGCTCCGTTTCGTTCGTGCCGGAGACCAGCATCGTCGTGCCGTTGAGATTGACCGCCTTGTTGGCCTTGACCATGCCTTTCTGGTTAACGGCCAGAGCCGCCAGCGTCACCACACCGCCGCTGCCGCTGTCGATCGTTCCGTTATTTGTTGCGCTGCCGTCCAGACGCACACTGTTGCCCAGAGCATCCTTGCCGGTGAAGGATTGTGTTTCGACCAGCAGGCCGCGCAAGTTGGGGTCCTCGGGCGCCGTCAGGATGACCTTGCCACCGGCGGCGAGGATGGCTTCGGCACCGCCGCCGCCCTCGATCAGGCCCAGGTTCTCAACCGTCTTCGGGGCGATCAGCAGCACCCGGCCACCCGCCGGCGTAGTGACTTTCGCCCCGGCATCGAGGGTGACGAAGCCGGCATTGAAACCGGCGGTGCTGCCGTCCCAGGCGAATTCAAGACGATCGCTTTTGACCGAGGGAAAGCCGCTGTTGAGCAGCTGGCTGGCCATGCTGTCGGAAAGATTCAGCGCTGATGCGAGCAGCCCGCCGACATTCACCTGCGCGCCATTGCCGAACAGGATGCCGTTCTGGTTGATCAGATAGACTTCGCCGTTGGCATTCAGGCGCCCCATGATCACGCTCGGGTCCGCACTCCAGATGCGATTCAGAATGCGCGAAGTGGCGTCGGGCTGGTTAAAGGTCACAGAGGCGTTGCTGCCGATATCGAAGCGGGCCCAGTTAAGGCCTAGCGCGCGGCTCGGCGTGGTGATCGTCATCGCATTGCCGCTAACCGTAGGCTGACCGCCATTGACGCTGCCGGCAAATACGAAAGGTCGGGAACCGCCCGAAGGCACCGGCAGGGCATTGGCCGGCGGTACCGTCGGCGCGGCCAGCGCGCTACCCGCCAGCGCCATGGCCAGCCCGAGCAGCACGGTGGCGGCAGGTGCCGGCGAACGGCGGGTACTTCGCTTGCCGCGGCCGCGCACCGTCTCGGCGACGGCAAGCCAGGCATTGCGTTGGCGGTTGAAAACCAGTCGATAGCAGTTGCGGTTCATCAGTGTTCTCCGTACAGGCTGAGGGGAGCGGCGCAGTGCTCCAGCTCCGTTGCTCGAATAGGGCTTGGTTCAACCCCTCCCGGCCTCCCCTTGCCTGGGGAGGAGAAGAGCGGTCGCCACCGTGCTCCCCCTGACAAAGGGGGCTGGGGGGGGTTTAGGATCAAGCCCGAAACCGTAGAAATGCAATTCATTCCTCGCTCATCCCGGAAAAATCAGAATTCATAACCGAGGCGGAAATTCACGCGATAGTCTCCGCGTTCGGTCGTCGGCCCGGCCTTCAGCGTGCGGCCGACATAGGCAACCAGCAATGGCCCGCCGCCGCTGCCTTTCATGAGCAAGCCGACGCCGGCACTGGCCAGCGTGAATTCACTGGTCTGGCGGGGCAGCGGGCTATTCAGCCAGGCTTGCGCGCCCTCGACAAAACCCAGCGCACGCAAACCGGCACCGCCCACCTCCAGCAGGCTCGGCGTATTGACCTGGGCGCCGAGGCGCCAGCCGTAATCGCCGGCCACCTCGCCCTCGTAGTAGCCACGCACGCTATCCATTCCGCCGGCGAGGAACTGCTCCGACGAAACCAGTGGCTGCCCACTGAGCTGGAAATTCAGCTTGGCCAGCGCTTCCCAGCCGAGCAGCCGTTTCGAATAGGCCAGATCGCCGCGCACTGCCGAAAACCCCGGGCGGGCGGCAAAGCGCGAGCACTCGAACTGCTCGAGCTCGATCCCCTGGCAGTTCACCGTGCGCTTGTTCCAGCCAAGATTGACCACCAGCCCGAGATTGCCGTTGAATTCTCCGGATTCGCCAAAGTGGCTGAAGGTGTATTGCGCCATCAGCGGCATGTATTGCAACGGCGTTTGCCGCAAATCCAGGCCCAGCGTGTTTTGCGACTGATCCAGGTCCTTGTAATCGAAGCCCACCGACAGCGAATGGAAATAATTGGCGATTCCCGGCGGTGTCGGCAGGGTCTGCGAAAAGCGCAGGCCAAGGGTAGTGCCCTTGCCCAGCACATTGCTGCCCAGCGCCGAAACGATGTCGCTGTTCGAATACTGGAAAAAGGCCGACAGCGACTGCGTGGCATTTAGCGGAACATTGTAAAAACCGGCGAGCACACTGACTTCTTTCGGATCCTGCGGGGAGACCACGTAATTGATGCCGATCGAGTGCTGTTTCTGGAACAGGTTGGCATACCGGATGCCGGCCTCGATGCGCAGCGACGAGGTATCCGGGCTTTGCCGGTTGTTCAGCTCGATGTTGCCGTGCAGCGGCAGTTCGTCCTCGACGGCGAGCTCGACTTCCATGGTGCCGGGGCGGACGCCGGGGCGCAGCAGCGGCGTCACGCGGCGGTCGGGCGAGCGACCGGCCTGCGCCAGCTCGGCCTGCATGCTGGGGAAATGCGGCACATTGCCGGGCGCCAGTTCGGGCACCTCGGCGCGCAGTTCGCTACGCGAGGTATAACGGTTGCCGCTGACCTTGAGGCGCTCGACCTGGCCCTCGATGACCTGCAGGCGGATGACGCCAGTGGCCACCGACTGCTCGGGCAGCGCCACCGAGACCGATAGGTAACCGCTTTGCTGATACGCCGCTTCGAGCGCGGCGCGTGCTTTCTCCACGTCGTCAACGCTCTTGCCCGGCCCCAGCCAGGGATAGACGGCGCGCTCGATCTCGACATCGGCGAGCACGGTATTGCCTTCGACGGCAAATTCATTCAGGTCGAACGTTACTGCCCCCTGGGCAGCCGTCGAAAGGATAGCCGACCCAAGCAGGCCAGCAACAAGGAGATATTTGGCGAATTTCATGAGCAGCCTATTATCGGTCGCGGGCATTACAGAATCGTTGACGAGAGGCGCGAGATTAGTAGTCCGAACGGACTAACGGAATGAACAGTTAACGAAAACGGCCCACGGAAATCCGTGGGCCGTCACTACTGTTGCAGGCACCGCCCGTCAGGGCGCGGCGCCGGGCGACTCAGCCGATCAAGGTGCCGAGTTGCGGTTCAGCGGGCCGCACTGGTTGCCGGCGAGGTACGCGGCCTTCGAGACGTTGGCACCCGAGTAGGCGCTGAACGGAGCGGGCAGCGCAGCGGCGACGTGCTTGAGATCGTTGATGCCGGCGATTACCGTCGGGTTCTGTGCGACCGTAGCGAAACGGGCGGCAAGCGGAGCCTTGTTGGCGTTGTTGATCGTGCGTGTCGGCACGTTCCACGAGACCCAGCCCTGCAGCGGCCAACTGCCGTTCATCAGGTTGGCCTGGGTCGGGAAGGTGCCTGTGCCGGCAGTTACCGGGGCGGCCGTCGCCGGGCAGGAGCCCTGGCAGGTGACCGTGCCGGCGCCGTCGAGCGAGCGGAACGACCAGGCGCCGGCAGCATTCGACGAACCGACGCTGTCCATCGACAGCACGCCAATGGCGCGGTGGCCGCCGACCTTCGGAGCGAAGGTCACGGTAATGTTATTGCCGTCGCGGTCCTTGGTCGCGTAGCTGCCGCCGGCCGGGTTGGCGGCGGTGGTCAGGCAGTTGCGGACGTCGCCCGAAGTCGAGTTCTCGACGACGACGAGGCCACCCTCGGTGCCGGAAACGGTGTAGTTGACGCCGTCCCAGGCGCCGCTGGCGTCACGCGCCGCCGGCACGTTGTAGACATCGCCACACGGGTAGTTGCCGAAGAACAGGTTATCGACCGCCTGCGTGCCCGAACCCTGAACGCGGCGGCAGACGAGAATGTCGTCGGCCGGCAGAGTGGCGTCGACCTGGTTCCAGGTGCCGATGTTGCCGGTCATGATCGCCGAGACGGCAGCGCGGGTGAGCGACGCCGGGTTGGTGTTGTTGGTGATCGGCACGCCGAAGGCCAGCGTATAGATCGGTTTGTTGTAAACCGCGTTGGCGAACACGGCCAACTCACTCGCATTCAGCGCGGCAGCCGGGGTCTCGCCTTCGGTGTTGAACGGGCTCTGGAACAACTTGGGGGCGACGTCGGAGATGCCAACATCGGGAACCTGGTCCGGCTTGGCCACGGTGCCGTCGCTAATGTCGCAGGTATAGGGGCTGGTAGAGTTGCCGGCCCCTGCGCTGCCGCAGTTGGCCGACTTGACGACGAGCGTTTCGATCGATTCGGCACGGGCAACCGGGTTGACCCCCCAGACTGAACCACCCTTGACGCGGTCGATGATGATGACGTTCTGGCCGCTCCACGGGCCGGCACCGGCGCCGAGCGTGCCGGCAACCGCTTCGTAGTCCCTTGACGAGGCCGTGTGGTTATTGGCGAAACGGATGACCGAAGCCGGGACAAAGAGCGAGTTGATGATGCTGGTGAAACCCTTCTGTGTAGCCGAGGCGCCGGAGATGAAAAAGACGCGGCCATTGGTGTTGGCGTTGTCGATCACGGCGATCTGGGCGGGGGTCATGGCGGCGTTGGCGTGACCGCCGAGGCCGGCACAGGCGACAGCGACGAGTGCAGCAATTTTCGTGACTTGCATGGTGATTTCCTTAAAGGAGTGAGGGCAAAGATCCCCCGGCTAAGCGGGGGATAAACTATGCAAACTCAGGGTCAGACGCGGTTGTTGAGGCGGCGGCGGGCCATGAAACCGAGCATACCGAGACCGGCCAGCAACATCGCGTAGGACTCGGGTTCCGGTACCGCAGCGATGTGCAGGGTGTTGCTGGCGTCGACCCAGACGCGCACGTCCGGGCCGTCGACGTAGGGGGTGTAGACCGAGTTCGCGATGCCGGTAACAGCGGCATTGATGCGCATGAAGCCCGTGCCCGATGCATAGGAATTGTTGGCCAGCGTGCCGCCGTTCTGGAAGCCGAGGGTGGCGCCCATGTTTTCATTGAAGCTGGACTTGCCTGCCCATGCGGCGCTGGCGGTGCCAACAGCGACGTTGTCAGCGCTGCCGATCACGGTGTTAACGCTGGATGCGAAAGCGTTGGCGTTGGAAACCGCCGTGCGCATCGAATCATTCGTCGTGGTCGGATTGTTCACCGTCGTGAAGGTCGTCAGAAAGCGACGAGCGCCAAACTGATCAACTGCAACCAGATTGAACTTGAGCGCCGAAGTGTTCGTCACGCCGGCCAGGAAACTACCGAGGTTGCTCAACGCGTAGCTCTGGTTGATGCTGCCGACAGCCGCGACGTCGCTCTCGAAGGCGTTCATCGTCTTGTTCAAGTCGAAAGTGTAGGATCCGTTGGCATCCCAGATGTTGAAGAACAGCTCGCCGTTACCGTCAGTACCGTTGCCGATGGCAGCGCTGGCGCCGGAAGCAGCAGTCGCCAAAGCGACAGCCGCAGCAAGAGTTTTGAGAGAAAACTTCATTGGATAAGTCCTTTCAAGATATGCGTTAATAATCGCCGAGTCAG
>JAYSZS010000242.1:0-4132 GCA_043737935.1 Propionivibrio sp.
CACCAACCGAGGGGGTATCGTTTACACGGTCAAAGCGCCCCCGGAGTGTCAATGGGCACCGGCACACCGGCCGATAATGCCGAGCGCAACCGCGTTCGCACGATCACCATCACCGCTCCGCAGCAGGAACACAGAATCGGCGCCCGTTCCTTCACCCAGGCCATCGAGCGGCCTGGAGGGAACTTGAGCAATAGGTGCAGCAAGGCGATCAATTGGGATGCAGAAAACCGTAATTGCGCGCCCGGCGAAATCCCTTGGGCAGCACATGCTGCAACACCAGCCACAGAAAATCCGCACCGGACACAGTGAGCTGCTCCATCCGCCCGGACTTGGCGTTTTGATAGCGGAAGCAGACCTCACCGTCCTTGCGGCTAACGATAACCTTCTCCCGGATGACGGCCCGGTAGAGATACCGCCCCAGGTAGATCAGCGCCGGCTCGCCCGTTTTCACCGATTACAGTCTACCACCCACTTCTCCGGGTAACGACCGGGCAGCGTCAGCCCGGCGTCAACGATGCCGGCCAGCCGCTTCGCCCGGAAGACCTTGGCCAGCGCCTCATGGTTTAATAGGTAACCCTTCTTGCCCTTGCCGGGCCGATGAAGCCGGCCTATTTATTCCACGGTCCCCTTGACACCCTTCCAGGTACAAAGGCGGCGGAGAACACATCGTGGTGATCGCGGCTAACCGGGTAGCGGTTAGCGCGTCTTCAGGAAACGGTGGAATTTGCGGCAGGTCGAGTCGAAGGAACGTTGTTCTTCCTCTGAGGGGTAAGGCGAGAGTAGGGGGTCCGCCGTCGTCGTCAATGGCGCGGGCCACCCATTCGGCGATGGGCCGCTTTCGGAGGGTGGGCGTCTCCCAGAGTTTGCGGATGACTTTACAAGCAATGGGTTAATTTTGCGCTTTCTTTACTCCTTTGCGTCTTAGCGGTGGATTTTTGATATTTTCACAGTCTTTGATAGGGAACAGGGGGTGTAATGACAACAACTCAGGAACGGTCAAAATCAACAAGCCGAAAGCTAACCAAAATAACCTACTGTTTATAAACATTAATTTGAATTTTTTAAAAATATTCCTGCTCAGGAGGTCGCCTGGACAGTAAGCGGAGTATTCCTGCGGAAACGATTCGTTATCGCATGGGAAGATTTTGAAGTGAGAACAGCTGAGTTTAGGCACAATCGCAATGTCAGCGCTGCTGTTAGGCTATACTCTGGCGCAAAGCACAACACCGTGTCCGACAGGGAATTCACAGAGCATGAACGAACGCGAAATTGACCAAGAGTTGGTCGAACGCGCGCAGGCAGGCGACAAGCAAGCTTTTGATCGGCTGGTTGAAAAGTACCAGCGCAAGCTTGGACGGCTCCTGTCGCGCTTTATTCGCGATCATGCCGAGGTTGAAGATGTTGCCCAGGAGGCGTTCATCAAAGCCTATCGCGCACTGCCCTCGTTTCGTGGCGAAAGTGCGTTTTATACCTGGTTGTACCGGATTGGAATAAATACCGCCAAGAACTATCTTGTTGCAAAAGGTCGTCGCGCACCCACATCGACCGACTTTGATGCCGATGAGGCAGAGTCGTTTGATGAAGCAGATCAGCTGCGCGATATCAATACCCCAGAGCGTCTTTTGCAGTCCAAGCAGATTGGGCAGACAGTCAACGCAGCTATGGAGGCACTGCCGGCAGAACTGCGTAACGCCATTGTGCTGCGTGAGATTGAAGGCATGAGTTATGAGGAAATTGCCGAGGAAATGAACTGCCCGATCGGCACGGTGCGTTCGCGCATCTTCCGCGCGCGCGAGGCTGTGGCTGAAAAGCTGAGACCCTTGCTGGACACCGCTCCGGATCATCGGTGGTAGGCCGGGTTGTTGTTTCTTTAGGCATGACAGGCCAGCAGAACAGATTCAGGTATCACCAATGATTGATGCACAAGGAACAATTACTGAATTGGATGGCGAGTATGCGGTTGTCCGCATGGACGAAACCGGTTGCGGTCGCTGTCACGAGTTAGGTGGTTGCGGTGGAAACAACATCGGCAAAATGTTTTGTAGTGCGCCGCGAAACTTCCGTGTTTTAAACCCTAGAAATTCTGTCATTGACGAGCGGGTAACAATCGCGGTTGCCGAAGGTTCCCTCCGACGTGGTGCCGTACTGGCTTACGGACTCCCGCTAATGGCGTTGTTCATTGGCGCGCTCACTGGATCAGCGCTGGCCGGAGAAACTGGCGCAATCGTTGGCTCGATCAGCGGCTTGCTTTTATCATGGCTGCTGTTGCGCTATGCTCAGCTTCACAGTACTCCCGATCACCGTTCTCAGCCCTATATCCGATATTGATTTCTGACCATTCGCCCTGATCTCCCTGAACGGTAAACCGTTTGCTAACCCACAGGAGGTATTGTTCGCTATGAAGCAGATCGTTACTGCATTCTACTTTGCGGTTTTTTCATTGCTGGCGCAGGCGCAGAACAAAGGTCTGCCTGACTTCACGGAACTTGTAGAAAAACAGGGGCCTGCCGTCGTTAACATCAGTACGACCCAGGTGATTCGTGGTATCGGACGCGGTGTTCAACCCTTCCCGTTTGACGAAAATGATCCGATGTTTGAATTCTTTCGTCGTTTTATCCCCCGCCAGCCGGGAATGCCAGGTACGCCGGGCGGTCCCGGGGTTCCGCGCGAATTCGAGAGTCGCTCGCTCGGTTCCGGTTTCATCATCAGTGCCGACGGTTTTATCCTGACCAACGCCCACGTGGTTGATTCGGCAGACGAAATCCTCGTTCGCTTGACCGACAAGCGCGAATACAAAGCCAAAGTGATTGGTGCCGACAAACGGACTGATATTGCTTTGATTAAAATCGAAGCCAGCGCACTGCCTGTTGTGCGAGTGGGCGATCCGAATTTACTCAAGGTTGGCGAATGGGTTGTTGCCATCGGCTCTCCCTTTGGCTTCGATAACAGCGTGACAGCGGGTATTGTCAGCGCCAAGGGGCGCTCGCTGCCGCAGGAAAATTTTGTCCCGTTTATCCAGACCGATGTGGCGATCAATCCCGGCAATTCCGGTGGGCCGTTGTTCAACATGAAGGGCGAAGTCGTTGGCATCAATTCGCAGATCTACAGCCGTACAGGCGGGTCCATGGGCATTTCGTTTGCCATCCCAATCGACGTCGCCATGGACATACAGAATCAGCTCAAGGCCAGTGGCAAAGTCAGCCGCGGACGGATCGGCGTTGTCATTCAGGATGTCACCAAGGAACTCGCTGAGTCCTTCGGATTGAGCAAGGCGCAAGGCGTAGTCGTCAATGCGGTCGAGCGGGGAGGGCCTGCCGAAAAAGCGGGGGTCGAACCGGGTGACGTCATTCTCAAGTTTGACGGCAAGCCGGTTAACAGTTCAGGTGATTTGCCGCGTGTCGTCGGCACCAGCAAGCCCGGATCGAAAGTTTCCATGCAGGTGTGGCGCAAGGGTTCCACCCGCAATCTGACGCTCGTGGTCGGCGAAATAACTGAAGAAAAATCGATGGCCAGAAGCGGGAAAAGCCCCAAGCCGGCAGAACAGACGGCCAATCGACTGGGCCTCGTCGTTTCGGAACTGAGCAGCGAAAAAAAACGTGAGTTGAGGGTTAATGGCGGCTTGCTGATCGAGGATATTCGTGGCAATGCCGTCCGCGCCGATCTGCGGCCCGGCGATATCATCCTGGCACTCATTGCCCGCGGCGAGACGACCGAGATAGTGAGTATCGATCAGTTCAACAAACTGCTCGCGCAGTTTGACAAGGCGGCCAACATTACGCTGTTGGTAAGACGTGGCGAGTTGCAAACCTTTGTCACCATCAAGGGACTTCCCGACAAGAAGGCTGAATGATTTGATCAGGCTGACGTTGATCTCTCGTGCGTATTGCCATCTCTGTCAGGATATGGAATCGGCCTTGCGTCCGCTATCGGCTGAATTCGGGATCGACGTTGAGGTTCTCGATGTCGATGCCGACTCCGAACTCGAAGCGCTTTATGACCAACTGGTTCCGGTATTGCTGCACGAGGGAAGCGAACTCTGTCATTACTTCCTCGATGTCATCAAAGTCCGTGATTATTTGAGCAAAATCCGCTAAAATCCGCGCCTTCTGGCTAATCGAACAAAAGGTGCCCG
>JAYSZS010000243.1:0-9371 GCA_043737935.1 Propionivibrio sp.
TGCTTCATCGTCTTAACCCCCGTGATCGATCCCATTTCTTTGATGACATGACTAAAAGATCGTTCACTTCTTTTGCTACTTATTCAGTGTTTCCTTAACGATGATCAACCGTTTAACCATTGTCTTGTCGTAACTTCGAGCCAGTTGCCAGGAGTTGATTTCTGACGGCAGCAAGGGATAACGGTGAACTATCGACCGTTCAATCCAAACGGGAAAAAGCCATTTCCGGCACAAGCTTCAGCCTTGCCGTCGAGCCAGTTCAACTCGGGTGAAATCGATGTGGGCCAGCATGGCTTGCCGTGCCACTTCCGGCTGATGTTTGCGAATGGCATCCCAGATCTCGAGGTGCTGGCGGCGCAGCTCATCGGTGATTTTTCCGCTGGGATCTTCCATGTCCATCAAATTAATGCTGATGTGTTCGCGCAGCATGCGCAAAATGCCAGCGTGCAAATAGAGAAACATGCTGTTGTGTGAGGCTTCGGCGATGGCCTCATGGAAATCGGCGTCGGCACTGTACTCTTCTTTTTTTTCGCCCGTTTCATACGCTCTGGTCAGGCGATTGACAATAGCTTCGATCTTCTTCAGATCATTCTTGTCGGCACGCAGGGCGGCGTAATGCGCCGTGGCTCCCTCCATTTCGCGGCGAAACTCCAGCGTGTCCCAGCGCAAATCGGGATGATCGGCAACCAGTTGCCGCCAAGGCGAGGAAATGGCGGCCTGCAATCGATCGGTAACGAACACGCCGCTGCCCCACTTGCTGACCAGCAGGCCACGCGCTTTCAGGCAGAAAATCGCTTCACGTAGCGAGTTTCGGGAAACGCCAAGCGTTTCCGCCAGCACCCGCTCGGCCGGCAAGCGCACACCCACCGGCCAGGAGCCATCGAGCAGATGCACTTCGAGTGCTCGCTGCGCTTGTTGTGCAACGCTGTGCTGTGCCATGAGCATCCTCCCGCCGCTTGTTCACAGCGGCATTGCCCCGAAAAAATAATTGGTACTACCAATTTTCAGGCCATTTTATCTTTGATTATGCTTTGCGTCATCACTTTTTATTGATGGAATTTGTTGGCCATTGGTGAATTTAGTGCGTTGTACCTCATGAAAATCGTTATCATTCTTCTGCTGTTTATTGGAGTCGGCCCAATATGAATACACTCGTATCTGATCTGCGCAAGCAATTTCCTGAAGAACGTGTCATCACCGATGAACTGCGCCTGCTGGCCTGGGGTACCGATGCCAGCTTTTACCGACTGATCCCCCAGGTCGTCGTCGTCGTGGAAAACGAAGACGATGTGATGTATGTGCTGGCGGTGGCCAGGCAGCAGGGCATTCATCTAACCTTCCGCGCCGCTGGTACCAGCCTCTCGGGACAGGCGGTGACCGACGGTATCCTGGTGCTCATCGGTGAAGGTTTTGCCACCTGTGAAATCGGACCCGACGCCGCCACGGTGCGCGTTGGTCCCGGCATCATCGGCGGCGAAGTCAATTACCGTCTCGCTCCGCATGGCCGCAAGATCGGCCCCGACCCGGCCTCGATCAGCGCCTGCAAGATCGGTGGCATCGCCGCCAATAATGCTTCCGGCATGTGCTGTGGCACGGCTCAGAACAGTTACCGCACTCTGGTCGGACTGCGCCTGGTGTTCGCCGACGGCGCTGTACTCGACACCGAGGATCCGTTCAGCGTCGCCCGCTTTCGCCAAAGCCATGCCGCCCTGGTCGAGGAGCTGGCGTTAATGGGTGCCAGCACGCGTGCCGACGAAGTCTTGTCTGCCCGCATTCGCCACAAGTACAAAATCAAGAACACCACCGGTTATAGCCTCAATGCCCTGATCGACTACGAAGACCCCATCGACATTCTCGCTCACCTGATGATCGGCTCCGAGGGGACGCTGGGCTTCATGTCGCGCATCACCTATCGCACCGTCGTCGAGGACCCGTTCAAGGCCAGTACCCTGGTTTTTTTCCACACCATTGAAACCGCCTGCCAAGCCGTTATTCGCCTCAAGCATGAGCCGGTGTCCGCCGTTGAAATACTTGATCGAGCGGCCCTGCGCTCGGTAGAAGACAAGCCAGGATTGCCACCGATCATTCGTACGTTAAGCAACGATGCCGCTGCGTTGCTGATTGAGGTCCGCGCGGAAAGCGCCGTGCTATTGCAGCAGCGCATCGATGCAGCGCTCGGCGCGTTGACCGGGATCGCCACGGTCGAAGCGCCGAAGTTTTCCACCGACCCGGCGACCTGCGAAATGTACTGGAAAGTGCGCAAGGGCACTTTCCCCTCGGTCGGCGCGATGCGCCGCGCCGGCACCACAGTCATCATCGAGGACGTGGCCTTTCCCATCGAATCCCTGGCCGCCGCCGCGCTCGACCTGCAGGCGTTGTTACGCCAGCACGGCTACAGTGAAGGAATCATCTTCGGTCATGCGCTTGAAGGCAATCTGCACTTTGTGTTCACTCAAGATTTCTCGGACGCCGCAGAGGTTGAGCGCTACGCCCGCTTCATGGACGATGTCACTAAACTGGTTGTAGACAAGTACGACGGTTCACTCAAGGCCGAGCATGGCACCGGCCGCAACATGGCTCCCTTCGTCGAGATGGAATGGGGCCGGCAGGCTACCGACCTGATGCGCCGGATCAAGACACTGTTCGACCCGGACAACCGGCTCAACCCCGGTGTCATCATTAACGACGACCCGCAGGCGCACTTGAAAAACCTCAAGCCGATGCCGGCCGCCGAAGATATCATCGACCGTTGCATCGAGTGCGGATTCTGTGAGCCGCTGTGCCCTTCGCACCGGCTGACCCTCTCGCCCCGACAGCGCATCGTAAGCTGGCGGGAACTGTCACGGCGCGCCGCCGCCGGCGAAGAGGCGGCCGATGTCGGCAAGGATTTTGCGTACTTTGGTCTCGATACCTGCGCCGGTTGCGGCCTGTGCTCCACCGCCTGCCCGGTTGGCATCGACACTGGTGAGTTGACGCGCCGTTTGCGCGGTCGCGGGCTCGGCAACAAAGCGCCCTCGCATCTGGTCGCGCACTTGACGGCGGAGAATTTCGGCAAGGTGGCGACCGCTTCCCGCGTGGGCCTGTCCATCGGTCATGCCGTCTCCAGCGTGGTCGGCGAAAATCTCGTCGCCCGCCTCTCGCGCGGCGCCTGGAAACGTGGGATGCCACAGGCCGGCAAAGCGCCCAAACAACACAAAGGCACCGGCACCGGTGATCCGGTAGTGTATTTCCCCGCCTGCGGCGGCCGCATCTTTGGCGCCAACAGCGCCGACGAGGCGACCCTGCCGGAAGTGATCATGGAGCTGCTGGTGCGCGCCGGCTACGACCCGCGCTTGCCGGAAGGCTTCGACAAACTCTGTTGTGGTCAGATGCTCGCCAGCAAGGGAATGGCCGAGGAGGCCGAGCAGATGGCCGACAGCGTGACCGCTGCGCTGCTGAAGGCGGCGGACGATGGTCACGGCGGCTATTATCCGGTGATCATGGATGCCAGTACCTGCTCGGTGCGCATGCAAAAGCACCTCGCTGCTCGCCTGACGGTGCTCGATTTTCATGAATTTGCCCACGATGCGCTGCTCCCCCGCCTGGTGCTTACGCGCAAGCGAGGACCCATTGCCCTGCATATCAACTGCAGTGTCCGCCGCGTCGCTTCCGACAGCAAGCTGCGCCGCCTGACCGCGGCCTGCGCCGAAGAAATCGTCGAACCCGCCGGCGTCACCTGCTGCGGCTTCGCCGGCGACCGCGGCTTCGTGGTCCCGGAGCTCAACGTGCACGCCTTGCGCAAGGTGCACGAGGCTTTGCCCGCTCATTGCTGCGAAGGGGTTTCCACCAACCGCACCTGTGAAATCGGCCTCACCGCCGAAACCGGGCGCCCTTACCGTTCCATCGCTTACCTGCTGGAAGAATGCAGTCGAACAGAAACCATGGAAGCCTGCTAAGCCGCTCGCTACCATCGCCACCCGTGTAACACCATTTAAAACTATAAGGAGGTTCACAATGCAAGCCTGGCCGCATATCTACGATCCCTTGGGCAGCCTGTGGTTGTCATCGCTGATCGCCGCGATCCCGATCCTTTTTTTCTTTCTCGACCTGGCGCCCAGGCGCTTGAGGTCGAATGACGCCGGCACGCTCACCGTTGCCCCGGGGTTCCTGTCCTTAAAGCATGCTTTGAAAAAATAAAGGGAGACTCTTATGACCTGGCAAATGAATGTTGATCCTTTAAGCAATATCGGCTTGTCTGCGCTGGTTGCGGCATTACCTATTTTCTTTCTGTTTTGGGCCCTGGCAATCAAACGCATGAAGGGCCAGTTTGCGGCGATGGGGGGCACCGGACTTGCCCTGGTGATCGCGGTTGCGGTCTATGGCATGCCGATGGATCTGGCAGCACTGGCCACACTGTACGGTGGCGCATTCGGTCTGTTCCCGGTGTGCTGGATCGTTATTACGGCACTCTTCATTTATAACATGTCAGTGAAGACGGGGCAGTTCGAGGTAATCAAGAACTCTCTGGCTTCGATTTCTGACGACCGCCGCTTGCAGGCGCTGCTGATCGCGTTTTCCTTCGGCGCCTTCATCGAAGGCGCCGCCGGGTTCGGTACCCCGGTGGCCATTACGGCGGCGATGCTGGCCGGTCTCGGCTTCAATCCGCTCTATGCGGCAAGCATCTGTCTGCTGGCCAACACGGCACCGGTCGCCTGGGGTGCCATCGGGATTCCGATCATCGTCGGCGGGCAGGTCTCGGGTGTTCCCGAGTTTGCACTGAGCCAGATGGTCGGCCGGACACTGCCAATTGTCAGTGTCTTCATCCCTCTCTATCTGGTTGTCGTCATGACCGGATGGAAGAAGGGTCTGGAGGTCTGGCCCGCTTGCCTGGTCAGCGGAGGTTCCTTCGCCATTGCACAGTTTCTTTCGGCCAACTCGCCGATCACCGCGCCGATGCTTCCGGATATCATTGCGTCGCTGACATCGATCGTGTGCACGGTCGCCTTCCTCAAGTTCTGGCATCCGAAAGAAAGCTGGCACTTCCCCGATGAACCCAAGAGCCTTGGCAAACAATCGCTCAAATTCACCGGGGGTCAAATTTTCCGGGCGTGGGCGCCTTTCATCATCCTGTCGCTCTTCGTCTGCGCCTGGGGCATCAAGCCAGTCAATCAAGCCCTCAACCAGATGACCAAGTTGGTCTTCGACTATGGTATCCCTATTGCCGGCCTGGACAAGATGGTTATCGACCAGATCGGCAAAGCCAAGCCTGCCGTCTTTAACTTCAACATCCTGAGCGCGGCCGGCACTGCCATTCTGTTCGCCTGGCTATTCTCGATAGTGGTCATGGGCGCATCCCTCAAAACGGCAGTTGGCGTCGCGGGCGATACGCTGAAAACCCTCAAATGGCCGATCGTGACCATTGCGACAATCCTAGGCTTTGCTTACATCATGAACTTTTCCGGCATGGCGATCACGCTGGGCTACGCGTTTGCCACCACCGGCTGGGCCTTCCCCTTCTTCGCCAGCCTTCTCGGTTGGCTGGGGGTGTTCATGACCGGTTCCGATACTTCGACGAACGCCTTGTTTGGCAAGCTGCAGGCGGTCACTGCCGAGAAACTCGGTATCGACCCGGTGATCACCATGTCGGCCAATACCAGCGGCGGCGTTTGCGGCAAGATGATCTCGCCGCAATCGATTGCCGTTGCCACAGGCGCCACAGGATTGGTCGGTCGCGAATCCGAGATCTTCCGGTTTACGTTCAAGCACTCGGTTTTCCTGGTGGTGATCATCGGCATCCTGCACATGCTGTGGACGTACGTGTTCCCTGGCATCGTTCCGACTTACGTCAAGCCTGTCGCTGCCGCGGCCGCCGCATTGGCGACCAAGGCCGGGCCGATCGTGGTCAACCCGGAAGGCCTGATGTGGTTGGGAATATTCGTTGGCATCGTGGCTCTGGTGACCCTCCTTTCGCGAGTCCTGGGCGCCAATCTGACGATCGCGGCTGCAGGACACGACGGAGTCCATTTCCACTGAGAAGTGGTCAATGTCATAAGTACGTTTTAAAAGGTGTCGCAGCGATAAATCATCTCTGCGGCACTTTTTTTGGTTTAAACCATGCGTGTGAGGTCGACAAGGCATGCACCTGGCAAGGTATGACAAGTTGGATTTGTGACTGACTTCTAACCGATTAAACGCTCTCTTCTTCGACATCCTCGACACCGCGCAATCACGAGCAGTGACTTTGCCGAGCTTGGGTCGCACGATCTGCGTCAGGTACGGCGTAAGCGGGCGTGAATCAAGCGACAAGGAATTGAATAAAATAGCAGTGGATAAAGTACTGACTCCTACTACCCGATTCCTTGCGCCGATAATTACCCTGGTCAAAACGAAAGGGTTGCGATGCAAAACGCAACCCTGATCAGACCTGGTTTTAGCGCAACCCGATAAACGACAGGATAGCGATAATGATGACGACTGCGCCGACGATATAAATGATGCTGTTCATGATATTTCCTTTCATTGGGATAAAAAAATCGAATCGCATATTGCAACGATTCACCTTACAACAGTACTGACTTTACCCTTACCGTCATGATCACTCCGTTCGCTAACACACATGAACCCGTTTATTTTCAAGCGTCATCAGTTTCACAAACGAGACAATAAGCTTGCAACGCACCAGCGCTCAGCAATGACGTATGCAATTGCTCAGACGCCCGGTTGAAGCTCTTTCAGGCACCGAGAAATTCGCCCACCGGCTTGAGATCGTCAACCCGGTCACAAATCGCCTTGATGACTACCAGAATGGGTACAGCAAGGAACATACCCCACACGCCCCACAGCCAACCCCAGGCAAAAACGCCAATAAAAATAGCAACCGGATTCATCTTGTTGGCACGACTGGTCAGCCAGGGCAACAGCAGGAAAGCTTCGATGCCGTGAATCACCAATGAAATCGAGCCCACCAGCAAGGTCATTTCCAGCGTGCCGAATTGCATGAAGCTCATCAGCGCCGAGCCTGACGTTATGATCACGTTGCCGATGTAAGGAATGAGATTGAGCAGGCCGGCGGCTACGCCCCACACCGCCGCATTTTCCATACCGATGGCCAAAAAGCATAACCAGGTGACCACGCCGACCAGGATGCTGGTAAATAGCTGCACCAGCAGATAGCGCTGAATCTGCTGGTTGATCTGATTGAGCGCCTGCACTGTTATCTTTTTTTGGCTTAATGTGGGGCCGGCAAGTTTGACCAGTTTCGCCCGGTAGCTGTCTCCCGAAGTCATCAGAAAGAAGGCGATTAGGGTTACCATCATAAGCTGGTACAACATGCCCAGCACCCCAAGGGTGCCGTTCCAGAGATAATCCTTAATGTCAAATTTCGGTTTGTCAATCTGCACCCGTTGCACGCCACGGCCAACCGGCTGGGCAGGAGTCGATTCTTCAGCCACCTGCTCAAGTCGGGTGGCGGCTTTTTGAACTGTTTCCAGCGCATTGTCTGTCTTGCCAGGTTGCGAGTGTATTGATTCGCGCAGTTTTTGCGCAGCCGAGGGCAGCATTTCGATCAATTGGCTGGCATCGTCGCTGAGCGAATAGATGAGTGCTCCAACGCCACTGAATAAGCCCAGTATGAGTAACGCGGCGCTCAGCGCACGGGGGATACGTCGCTTTTGCAGCCAGTCCACCAACGGCGACAGTGAATAACTGAAAAGCAGGCCGACACACACCGGAATGAAAACGATGCTGGCCCAGTGCAGCATGAATACGCTGGCCAGCGTGGCCAGTACGGCCAGCGAAACACTGCGCACATCGACCGGCATGGGCAACTGAGCGCGGCCCGTCTCGCCGGATGTCGTACTTTCTATTGCTGACTGTGTGCCAGCTTGGTCTGCTCGAATTGATGCGGGGTCGGTCATTGCTGACTCCAGTAAATCCGATTGGGGTAAGCGTGCAATGATTGTCCGGCATACCGCTGCCGACCGCGCTTCCCCGAAACGCCTGTGCGGGGAATGCGTGGCTAGCGATGCGGCTTACTGCTGACCCTTGACGACCATGTCATTCTTGACCGAGGTCACGCCTTTGACGCTGCGCGCCACGGCAACCGCCTTGTCGATATCGGCACGGGATCTGACGAAGCCGGACAATTGAACGGTGCCCTTGAGGGTTTCTACGTTGATCTCAGTGGACTTGAGCGATGATTCTCCTAGGACGGCGGCCTTCACCTTGCTTGTGATGACCGCGTCATCGACATATTCACCGGCGGATTCCTTTTTGGACGTGGGCGTGGCTGATTTCTCGCTGTCTGTCTTGTTCGACGTGGCTGGCGACATGGGTTTCTCGCTGTCCGTCTTGTTCGACGTGGCTGGCGGCATGGGTTTCTCGCTGTCCATCTTGTTCACAGTGGCCGACGGCACCGGTGCTGCTTGCGGAGCAGCCTTGGCGTGTGCCTGGGCTGCCTTGGCTTCCTTGACGCATGCTGACTTGTCTTGGCCGGCCTTGTCGTCACACTTTTCCTTGGCTAGCGCGTAATCAGCGTCAGCCTTGGCTGTGTTTACAGCCTTGTTCGCCTTGGCACCGGGCTTGTTGCGGGCATCGAGTTCGGCTGTTGCGACTTTCTGCTTGCCCTTCGCCTCGACCATGCAGATATCTTTTGCGTTGTCGGTTGACGAACTGCACGCCGCACTGGCGGATTTGTATTCAGACGCAATCTTGGCCTTGTCGGCCTTGTATTCGGCCTTGGACAGGTTTTCCGCCAGCGCGCCATTGCTGAAGGCCAGGGTAATCGCTGCCGCCAGCAGGGTAAGGTTTAATTTTTTCATGGTGGTTCCTTTAACTGTTAAATTTAATGGGTTGTTTTGATGCCTGTTTAAAACCCAGTAACCGTCTCGCTTGCCGGATGGCAGGAAAGACGGCATGGGCGATCGAGACTAATTGCCTTTAAGTGCATCCTTGATGTCTTTTTTCGCATCACCAAACGTCGCCTGGGCTTTGCCTCGGGTGTTCTGAACCTTGCCTTTTATTTCAAGGTCCTTGTTGCCGACCAGGTTGCCGACGACTTCCTTCACTTTGCCTTTGGCTTCATTGATGCGGCCGGTGGTTTGATCCTTGTTCATGGTTTTCTCCTGTAAATGGGGGAAGATGACATTCGGGAGCGCCCGACCTGCCAAGCAACGCTCTCAATCAGAATATTAAACATTGCGTCTGGCGAGTTCTGTGCGCTAGCGCGCATAACTTGTCGGTGTTGAGCTGTAACGGGGGTATGCGTCGGGTGACGATCGTGGAAAATCAGGAAATAATGATCTTTTCGCAGACGCTCAGGCAATGCGCCGATACAATTTCTGCTTGAAAAGCAAACATGCAGATCACTGAAACCCATCACGGCTTTACCCTGA
>JAYSZS010000244.1:0-9367 GCA_043737935.1 Propionivibrio sp.
GCGTCGAGCTGAACTTTGGTGGGTCCGATCAACTTTTCGAGATGCGGCGTATCGCCCATTGCCACAACATGCGACACAATATTTGCTCCGGCGCGCATCATGAAACTGAAGCCTCTGTTGCCAATGGCGGTCACCTGAAGTTTTTTTCCTTCAGCGTCCCACTCCTTCATCCTGCTCAGGGCAAGTCGCAGGACGTTGGTATTAAGACCGCCACACAGCCCCTTGTCGGACGTTACCGCGATCAAACCGACCGCCTTTACCTGTTCGCGCGTGACGAGGAAGGGATGACTGTAGTCCGTCAGTGCGTGCGACAGATTCCCGGCCACACGCCTGATTTTTTCACCATAGGGACGGGCCGCGCGCATCCGGTCCTGTGCCTTGCGCATTTTCGACGCGGCCACCATCTCCATAGCCTTGGTGATCTTGCGCGTACTTTCTACGCTCTTGATCTTGTTGCGTATTTCTTTGCCGCTTGCCATGGCAATCTCCTTGATCGATCAGGCCAGCGTGGCCTTGAACTCCTCGATCGCCTTGGTGAGTTCTTTCTCAGCGTCAGCATCAAGATCTTTGCTCGTCTCGATGTTGCTGACGAGGGCGGCGTACTTCTGCTTGACGAAGCTCTGCATCTGATTCTCAATATCAAGCGCAATCTTTACTTCAACATCATCGAAAAATCCCTTGTTAACGGCGTGCAAAGTGATTGCCATCTCGGAAATTGCCAGCGGTGAGTATTGCGGCTGTTTCATCAATTCGGTAACCAGACGACCGCGATCAAGCTGCTTGCGTGTCGCTTCATCAAGATCGGACGCAAATTGCGCGAAGGCGGCCAGTTCGCGGAACTGGGCGAGCGCCAGACGCACGCCACCACCGAGCTTTTTTATGACCTTGGTTTGCGCCGCACCCCCCACACGCGACACCGAAATACCGGCATCAATGGCCGGCCGGACGCCTGAATTGAAGAGGTCGGTATCGAGGAAGATCTGGCCGTCGGTAATCGAAATGACGTTGGTCGGAACAAAGGCAGACACGTCACCGGCCTGTGTTTCGATCACCGGCAATGCGGTCAATGAACCCGTCTTGCCCTTGACTTCGCCGTTGGTGAATTTTTCGACCCATTCTTCCGAAACACGAGCGGCACGCTCAAGCAGTCGCGAGTGCAGGTAAAAGACGTCGCCCGGGTAAGCTTCACGACCTGGCGGACGGCGCAACAGCAGGGATACCTGACGGTAGGCCCAGGCCTGCTTGGTCAGATCGTCGTAAATGATCAGTGCATCCTGACCGCGATCACGGAAATATTCGCCCATCGTGCAGCCCGAGTAGGGTGCAATGTACTGCAGGGCCGCCGATTCGGCCGCTGTGGCAGCAACGATGATGGTGTACCCCATCGCGCCATGTTCTTCCAGCTTGCGCAACACATTGGCGACGGTCGATGCTTTCTGACCGATCGCAACGTAGATACAAATCAGATCCTTGCCTTTCTGATTAATGATGGTATCAATTGCCACTGCAGTCTTGCCGGTCTGACGGTCACCGATGATCAGTTCGCGCTGGCCACGACCGATCGGAACCATCGCGTCGATTGATTTCAGACCCGTCTGCACCGGCTGCGAAACCGACTTGCGCCAAATGACCCCAGGCGCAACTTTTTCGATCTTGTCGGTCAGCTTGGCATTGACCGGACCCTTGCCATCAATCGGCAGGCCGAGGGAGTTAACCACGCGACCGAGCAGCTCCGGACCGACCGGAACTTCAAGAATGCGACCGGTCGTCTTGACCGTATCGCCTTCGGTAATTTGTTCGTATTCACCGAGTACCACGGCACCGACCGAGTCGCGCTCGAGGTTTAGCGCCATGCCGAAGGCACCGCCCGGAAATTCAAGCATTTCACCCTGCATCACGTCAGCCAGACCGTGCACACGACAAATGCCGTCGGTTACCGAGACCACGGTGCCTTGCGTACGGGTTTCGGCGCCTACGTCCAGATTCAGAATCTTGCTCTTGATCAGTTCACTGATCTCGGAAGGATTCAATTGCATGAATTTCTCCTAGTTCTTAAGCGCCGTGGCCATCGCATCAAGCTTGCCGCGAACGGAAGCATCGAGTACCTGGTCACCTACCGCCACCTTGATCCCGCCAATCAGCGTTGCATCCACCTCGACAAGAGGCTGGAGCTTGCTGGAGAAATGGGATTCAAGCTGGCTCATCAGATTTTTCAGTTGTGCATCGTTGAGAGGAAAGGCAGTGCTGATAACAGCCTCCTTGACTCCCTCGTCTTTGCTCTTGAGCTGCTCGTAGATTTCCTGAATTTGCGTCAGTACGTCGAGCCGTTCGTTATCGGCCAGGATACTGATAAATGAAGTCAGTTCCTGGTTGCCCGGTTCGCCGGATAGAGAAACAAACAGATTCGCGACCTGCACGGCGGAAAACTTCGGATTGCCAACAACCTTGGTCATTTCGGCGTCTTGGGCGATTGCAGCAAGCCGCTGCAATCGTTCTGACCAGGCCTTTAGCGATTTGCTTTCGCGCGCCAGACGGAAAACAGCCTGCGCATAGGGACGAGCGATAGTGACAGATTCGGCCATGAGCGTTACAGATCCTGTTTGATCGCAGCCAGCATGCTGGCGTGTACCTTGGCATCGATTTCACGGCGCAGAATCTTCTCGGCGCCGACAACGGCGAGTTCGGCTACACGTTCACGCAAGGACTCCTTGACGCGTGCGGCTTCCTGATCGATTTCCGCCTTGGCCCCGGCAACTACCTTGTCGGCTTCGACCTTGGCCTGCGCTTTGGCATCCTCAATGATTTGTTGCGCGCGTTTCTCGGCTTGAGCAAGTATTTCAGCCACCTTGACCTTGTTTTCGCGCACCGCTTCAGCCGAATTCTTGGATGCCAGCTCCAGACTATGACGTCCGCGTTCAGCGGAGGCGAGGCCATCGGCGATCTTTGTCGCACGTTCGTCAAGCGCCTTCATGATGGGCGGCCACACGAACTTCATCGTGAACCACGCCAGAATGAAGAACACAACGATCTGGGCGAACAGAGTTGCGTTCAGATTCACGGTTATCTTCCCTCTAAAAGGTTGATGGGGAGCTGTCCGCTTATTTGATGACGAACGGACTGGCGAAGGCAAACATCATGGCGATACCAACGCCGATCAGGAATGCCGCATCAATCAGACCAGCCAGCAGGAACATTTTGGTCTGCAGTTCGTTCATCAACTCAGGCTGACGTGAGGCGGCTTCAATATACTTGCCCCCCATCAGGCCAATACCGATACAAGCCCCGATAGCGCCCAGACCAATAATCAGACCACAGGCCAGCGCTACATTACCAAGAACAAGTTCCATGACCACTCCTTCAAATTGAGCTACTCAGTTAACAATCAGAACTACAACAAACTTTGAACTTAATGACTTTCGTGGGCCTGACCGATATACACCAAGGCCAGCATCATGAAGATGAAGGCCTGCAGCAAGACAATCAGGATGTGGAATATAGCCCAGAGCGATCCGGCAAGTATGTGGCCAATCCAAAGCAGCGGTCCAGTCATGCCTGTCGATACACCATAGGTAGCGCCCATCAGCGCGATTAGCATGAACAGTAACTCACCGGCGTACATGTTGCCGAACAGTCGCATACCGTGAGAAACGGTTTTGGACAGAAATTCAATCATCTGCATCAGGAAATTGGGCAGGTAGAGCAAGGGATGATTACCAAACGGCGCCGTAAAAAGCTCGTGAATCCAGCCGCCCAGCCCCTTGATCTTAATGTTGTACCAGATGCAGATAAGAAGCACGCCGATCGACATGCCGAGTGTCACGTTAAGATCGGCGGTAGGCACCACACGCAGATAGGCGTGGTGATCACCGGTAATATACTGCCAGAATCTGGGTAGCAAATCGACCGGCAGGAAATCCATCGAATTCATCAGGAAAATCCAGACAAACACGGTCAAGGCAAGCGGTGCAACAAAGTGGCGTGATTCCTTGTTATGAATAATCCCCTTGGCCTGGCTGTCCACCATTTCAACAAGTATTTCGAGCGCTGCCTGGGCTCGGCCGGGAACGCCAGAAGTCACTTTATTTGCCAGCCGCCACATGAGTAACAGCCCAAACACACCCATCATGATCGAGAAGAAAACGCTATCCAGATTGATGATGGAGAAGTCGATAATCGACGTCTGCGCGTGCCCCGAGGTATTTAACTGGGTCAGGTGGTGGACGACGTATTCGCCAGCGTTCGGAGCGTTTGCAGCAGCTTCGCCAGTAGCCATGATCAGGACTTTTTCCAGAAAGCCAAAAAACCAGCTTGCAAAGCAAGCCCCAGACCGATCAGCATGGAAGGCCCGTGCAAATCGGTGTATTTCGTTACGACGATAACCAGTAACCCGACCGTTGTTGCAATCTTGACGAATTCGCCAACAAAGAAATTGGCAGAGTATGAAGCTCCGGGGCGACCAGCCACGAACTTCAGGCGCAAGGCAAACAAAAAGTTAGGCACGAAACACGCCGCCCCGCCCAATGTTGCCGACACCGCTCCCTGCGTTCCTGCGAGAAAACCAGCCGCTAACGCCGTAATTATTGTTACCCCTGCTTGCAGAATGATAGCTCTGAACATTAGCTCATACAAAAAAGGCTATTTACTGCAAGTCGACTAGTTAACTATAAGACTATTCGAATTTTGCGTCAATACTTATTCGTGAGAGAATTGAATATAGCACTTTGCCAGTCATAAAACAGTACGAAAAATTCGTCAGACATCCCGCAGCCCTGAAATTTATTAAAAATCTTGTTGCTTCATTCTGTCAAAGGCGAGAATCGTTTGATTTGTAAATTTTTTATTTATTAGCGCATCCGTTGCAGGATCCCTTCAAGCTGATCGAGATCACCGAATTCAATTCTGATTTTACCGGCACCCTTCTTGTTGGTGCTGATTTCAACCTGCGCACCG
This sequence comes from Propionivibrio sp., assembly GCA_043737935.1. GTDB lineage: Bacteria > Pseudomonadota > Gammaproteobacteria > Burkholderiales > Rhodocyclaceae > Propionivibrio. The sequence continues at coordinate 4,951 of JAYSZS010000244.1, forward strand.
AGAAAATCCGATAGCTCTTCCTGTAGACGCAGCACATCCCGATCCGGCATTATTGCAGCAACCTGTTTCGGTGGCTTAAGGGCATGTTGTACCAAGCGTTCGGCATCGCGCACCGACAGGCCTTTCTGCACCACGCGCTGGGCGAGTTGAACCTGTAGCGCGCCGGATAAAGGCAGCAGGGCGCGGGCATGACCCATATCAATGTCCCCGCACATCAGCAACTCCTGCACCGGCGCCACCAACTGCAGCAGACGCAGCAGATTGGAGGCGGCCGATCGCGAACGACCCACTGCATCGGCGGCCTGTTGATGGGTCATTGAAAACTCGTCGATCAGCCGTTGCAATCCCTGCGCTTCTTCCAGAGGATTGAGGTTTTCGCGTTGGATATTCTCGATCAGCGCCATGGCCAGCGCCGATTCGTCCGGTATTTCACGGATCAGGGTCGCCACTTCGGTCAGGCCAGCCATCTGGGCTGCACGCCAGCGGCGCTCACCGGCGACAATCTCAAATCGGTCTTCGCCCGATTTATCGCCCAGCGGACGTACCAGAATGGGCTGCATCAAGCCCTGTACCCGAATCGAGGCGGCCAGTTCTTCAAGCGAGGTGCTGTCCATCCGGGTGCGCGGCTGGTATTTTCCTGGCTGTAGATTGCCGACCGGCAGCGAGCGTTGCTGCTCCCTGCCCTGCGTTTCGCTGTCCGCCAGCAGGGCATCAAGACCTCGGCCAAGCCCTTTCAGTTTCATGCTTCAACTCCTTGTGCAACGTCGGGGCGTAAAAGCCCACCGCGTCGATCCAGCAATTCCTGGGCCAGCGCCATGTAAGCCTGCGCGCCCTTTGACGCTCGATCAAAGGCAATCACCGGTTTGCCGTAGGACGGCGCCTCGGCCAGTCGGACATTACGCGGGATGATGGTGCGATAGACCTTGCTGCCGAAATGATCAACCAACTCGCCGGAGACCTGCTGGGTCAATGTCGACCGTGGATCGAACAGGGTGCGCAGCAAACCTTCGATTTCGAGTCTGGAATTGAGATTGGCGCGCACTTTCTTGAGGGTGGCGACGAGATCGGTCAGTCCTTCCAGCGCGTAATACTCGCATTGCATCGGAATCATCACCGATTCTGCAGCGACCAGCCCGTTGACGGTCAACATATTGAGCGCCGGAGGGCAGTCCATCAGGATGAAATCGTATTCATCCCGTGCCGAAGAAAGCGCGTCGCGCAACCTATATTCACGAGCCTCCATCTCGATCAGTTCGACCTCGGCACCGGCTAAATCCCGATTCGCGGGCAGGATATCAAAACCGAAATCGGTCCGGATGCGCGCTTCGCTGAAGGTCGAGCGACCGATCAGAATCTGGTAAACGGTAGGCAATGCAACACGCTTGACAACACCGCAGCCGGTGGTTGCATTACCCTGCGGATCGAGATCGATCATCAGCACGCGCTGTCCAAGGATAGCCAGACAGGCAGACAGGTTGACGGTAGTCGTGGTCTTGCCGACGCCGCCCTTCTGGTTGGTCACTGCCATTATTTTTGCCAACTCAACTCTCCCCTCGACGCTGGGCGTCGGTACCACGCAAAACTACCAGATGCCGCTCCCCGTCCACACCCGGCACCGCCAACCGATGTAAGGCATCGACCGCTATGGTTTCGGGCAAACGCCCTATTTCGTCCTCCGGCCAGACACCTTTCATGGCCAGCCAGCGCCCGTTTGCGGCAAGAAGGTGTCGTGAACGAGCAACAAAATCAGCCAGCCCGGAAAAAGCACGCGACGTGATGAAAGCAAAGCCAGACGCTGGATGATACTGTTCGACTCGCCCGCCGTGAACGGAAATATTGGACAAACTCAACTCGATCGCTGCCTGTTGCAGAAAAGCCGTCTTCTTCGAATTGCTGTCGAGCAAGGTTACAAGCAAATCCGGACGGGCAATAGCCAGGGGAATCCCGGGCATTCCGCCGCCACTGCCCACATCGAGCAAACTACCCGCCGCGACGAAGGGCAGCACCGCCAGAGAATCAAGCAAGTGGTGGCTGACCGCCTTCTCCTGTTCGCGCAACGCAGTCAGGCTGTAGGTTTTGTTCCACTTGTAAAGCAAGGCTAAATATTCAAGCAGCTTGTGCTGCGCGACAACCGGCAATTCAATGCCGAGCGCGCTCAGTCCCTGCTCAAGTTGCGCCGCCTGCCTCATGGTTTCGATTTCTTCAGGCCAACTTGCGTGCCGCATCCAGAGTGCCGCGCCTGAGATGGACCAGCAATATCGAGATAGCCGCCGGCGTCATTCCTTGTATACGCGAAGCCTGACCGATGGTTTCCGGCCTGTGCCGGATCAGCTTTTGCTGAATCTCATTCGATAAGCCGCCAATCCGGCTGTAATCCATCTGATCCGGCAAACAGGTTTCTTCATTAAACAGGTTCCTAGCCACCTCATCGAGCTGTCGGTCAATGTAACCCTGGTACTTGGCCTGAATCTCGACCTGCTCGGCGACCAATGCGTTGGTCACACCGCCATCGACACTCGACTCTCCCGCAGGGTCGCTCACTCGCAAGGTCATCAAGGATGAATAACTCACGTCCGGTCGCCGCAAAAGATCGTGCAGCGAATATTCGCGCTCAATCGGTTGGCCAAGCACACGCGTCGCCTCGTCGACCGACAACCTGGACGGATGGACCCAGGTTGATCTGAGTCTTTCCTGCTCACGGGCAATCGCCTCGCGTTTTGTGCAAAAGGCTTCCCAGCGCACATCACCCACCAGTCCAAGGCGGCGACCGTGCTCGGTCAGGCGCATGTCGGCGTTATCCTCGCGCAGGGAAAGACGATATTCGGCACGACTGGTGAACATGCGGTAAGGCTCTGACACGCCACGCGTGATCAGATCGTCGACCAGAACGCCAAGATAGGCTTCGTCGCGCCGCGGTGTCCAGGCCGCCTTGCCCTGCACTTGCAGCGCCGCGTTGGCACCGGCCAGCAGCCCCTGCGCTGCTGCTTCCTCATAGCCGGTGGTGCCATTGATCTGGCCGGCGAAAAAGAGGCCGTGAATGGCTTTGGTTTCAAGTGAGGCGTGCAGGCCGCAGGGATCGAAGTAATCGTATTCGATGGCATAACCCGGGCGCAGGATGTGGCAATTTTCGAGGCCACGCATCGAGCGAACGAACGCCACTTGAACGTCGAAGGGCAGACTGGTCGAAATCCCGTTAGGGTAAATTTCATGTGTCGTCAGCCCTTCGGGCTCGAGGAAGATGTTGTGGCTGTTCCTGGCGGCAAAGCGATGGATCTTGTCTTCAATTGACGGACAGTAACGCGGACCAACGCCCTCGATGACGCCGGTATACATCGGCGAACGGTCAAGATTGGCGCGGATGATGTCGTGCGTCCGTTCATTGGTACGGGTAATCCAGCATGGCAATTGCCGTGGATGCTGGCTGGCGTGGCCGAGGAGGGAAAACACCGGTAGCGGATCGTCCGAGTGCTGCTCTTCCATCACCGAGAAGTCGATGGTCTTGCCGTCGAGCCGCGGTGGCGTACCGGTTTTCAGACGCCCGGCAGGCAATTGCAATTCGCGCAGACGTGCGGCGAGCGAAACCGAGGGCATATCGCCCATGCGTCCGCCGGTGGTGTTCGACAGCCCGACATGAATCAGGCCGTTGAGAAATGTTCCGGCGGTCAGTACCACGCTATGCGCCGCAAAGCGCACGCCGAGTTGCGTTACGGCACCGACCACGCGATCACCCTCGATTAGCAGATCGTCGCAGGCCTGAGCAAACAGCGTCAGGTTGGGCTGGTTCTCCAGCCGGCTTCGAATCGCCTGCCGATAAAGCACACGGTCAGCCTGCGCGCGCGTTGCGCGAACGGCCGGCCCCTTGCTTGAATTGAGGGTGCGAAACTGGATACCAGCCTCGTCGGTCGCCGCCGCCATGGCACCATCGAGGGCATCGACCTCTTTGACCAGATGCCCCTTGCCGATCCCGCCGATCGAAGGGTTGCAACTCATTGCACCCAGCGTATCGAGGTTATGCGTGAGTAACAGCGTCCTGGCGCCGATGCGCGCGCTGGCCAGCGCAGCCTCGGTGCCGGCGTGGCCACCACCGACCACGATCACGTCGAAACGGTCAGGAAACTGCATGCGGGGTCCGCCAAGTCCGGGAACGCTGAAGGGATGCGGATTCTACGCCAATTCGCTGAAAAATAACAGGTTTCGACATAATGGTGCAACTACAGCAAAGCAATACCCCCTCTCGCCGCAAAGCTGCAATGAACGCAAGGGTAGTTCAGGAGCACTACTGATTTTCAGGCATTTTTGTTTTGTCTGGGACTTTGTTGAAAGCTCGAAGCTGAAAACACCTTCCCTTCGTATGCCCCGTCCCGCTTGCTCGCTGACTTACACTCGCGTAATGTTCATTGCATGGCCGCTCCCGATC
>JAYSZS010000245.1:0-4115 GCA_043737935.1 Propionivibrio sp.
TCGCAAGATCATCGAGCTTGGTACCGCTCTCGCCCATGCGCTGCAACTCGCGGTTAACGATGGCACGCCCTTCGGCCAGCGTTTTTTCCAGGGCGCGCGAGGAAAACCATTGCCGTGCCTTGGCCCGCGCACGCTGGGTAAACAGATAACCGAGCAAAGAATTGAGCCAGTCACGCGATGGCCCGCCCTGTTTAGCGACGACGATTTCAACCCGCTGCCCAGTTTCGAGCGGGGTATTGAGCGAAACCAGAATGCCATCGACCTTGGCGCCCCGGCAGCGATGGCCAAGGTCGGTATGCACCCGGTAGGCAAAATCAACCGGTGTCGAACCGCGAGGTAAATCGACGACCAGCCCTTGCGGGGTCATGACATAGATCGTATCGTCGAGCGCGGCTTCCTTGTAATGCTTCACCCAGTCCGACGAATCGGCGACTTCGTCCTTCCAGTTCAGAAGCTGGCGCAACCAGGCAATCTTTTCGTCGTAGCTGTCTTCGGACGAATGCTTGCTGCCTTCCTTGTAACGCCAGTGCGCCGCCACGCCGAGTTCAGCATGCGTATGCATATCGAGGGTGCGAATCTGCACTTCGAGCGAACGCCCGTCCGGACAACTGACGGCCGTATGCAGCGAACGGTAATTGTTACCCTTGGGATTCGAAATGTAGTCGTCGAATTCCTTGGAAATCGGCGACCACATGTTGTGCACCAGACCTAGCACCGTATAGCAATCCTTCACATCACCGAGAATCACGCGCAGCGCACGCACGTCATAAACTTCGGAGAAATCGACGCCCTTTTTGCGCATCTTGTTCCAGATACTGAAAATGTGCTTGGGACGACCGTAAAACTCGGCCCCCTCGATACCCGCCGCCTCGACTTCACGCTTCAGGCAATCAATAGCGTCGGTTATGAACTGTTCGCGCTCGCCACGCTTTTCATCGAGCTGGCTGGCAATTTTCTTGTAGATGTCCGGCTGCAGGAAGCGGAACGAAAGATCCTCCAGCTCCCACTTCAGCTCCCACACACCCAGCCGATTGGCCAGCGGCGAATAGATTTCCAGCGTTTCCCGCGCCACCTGAACGCGAAGTTCATCGGGCAATTCGGCATAGTGGCGCATGGTCTGGGTACGCGAAGCCAGCCTGAGCAGCACCACACGGATATCCTCGACCATGGCCAGCAACATCTTGCGCAGGATTTCAATCTGCGCCTTCATTTCGACCGGATTGTGCTCGCCGCTGTTCACCGAATGCGCGACAAACCCGCGTGCAATCGGGCGCAGGCGATTGAGCCGGGTAATGCCGTCAACCAAATTCGCTGCATCCGTGCCGAAGCGCTCATTGATTTTTAGAATACCCTGCTCGTCGTACGTCGGCACAGCAAAAAGCAGCGCAGCAAGACGACAGTCGGCATCCAGCTTAAGTCCGACCAGAATCAGCGCCATCCCCAGCGCGTGGTGCCAGACCCCTTCACCACTCCCCAGTTTGAGATCGGCGTAGATCGATTGGGCGAACTCGGCGGCACGGCGGATTTTTTCCGTCTCTTCGGCGGAAAGACCTTCACTCAACGTTTGCAGGGAGTGTTCGAAGTCGCTCTGGGCGGCGACGGAATGGACTACAGAAACCATGGCATGATTATAAACTTTGTACGCGAAAGGCTTTCGTGGATCGCCAGCGGAAACGACTGAAATCAAGAGTATCCAGTTATCGCGACTGGCGCCGCGCTGGTGTGGCAAGCTAGAAAGAAGTTAGAAGGGGGTATGCAATCGTAATCAAACTGCGGCAACTGAAGAACACTATAATTATATGCACTTTGCACGTTTATTGTTTGCTTCCGGGCAAATATGGCCATCAGCGATACTGACCGTCGGGCAATCTCCAGGCCCAAAGCGCTTCCCGCTACTTCAGGCTTTCCATAAGAAGGGTCTGCAATTGTTCCAGCAAAGCATCGCGCAAGTCATGGAGTTCCCCCAGCCGCGCAAGCGCGTCCAGTTTGCGGCTCATCGCCTTGTGTTCTCACAGCTCTGCGGCCAGCAAATGCACCTGCCGGTGCAAGGATTCGAGGCCGTGGAAGGCGATCTGCGCACCATAACGGGCCTGGCCCTCGGAATCCAGCCAGGCGCCGAAGCGGCATAGGTGGTGATCAAGCGTCAAGTGGTCTTGACGCTCGCCTTTTAGATGACTGGTGATGGCGACTATCCAGGCGCGATGCTCGACGCTGGCAAAGAGAAGTGGCAAATCGTCGCGATCGATCGCAGACCGGTTGCTCCAGTCGGAAGCGGGGCGCCAGGCGCTGGCCCAGTCGGGCAAATCGAGCCCAGGCATCGGTCGCGCAATGCCGTAGCCCTGGGCCAGTTCGCAGCCCAGTTGCGGCAGCATCTTGCCATGCTCGACGGTCTCCACACCTTCGGCGATGACCTGGCGACGGAAGGCAATGGCCAAACCAAGAACGCTTTCGATAATGACCAGATCGTCGGGGTCGTCAAGCATGTCGCGAACGAAACTCTGGTCAATCTTGAGCAGTTTTACCGGCAGATGTTTCAGGTAGGTCAGTGAGGTGCTGCCAGAAGGGCAAACAGGCGCTCGACGAAGTCCGGATGCTGAAACGGGCGGGCGCCGACATTGACGCTGACCGGAATGTCCAGCCCGGCCTCACGCCAGCGTTGCATCTGGGTCGGAGCCGTATCGATGACCCACTCGCCGATTTCGACAGCCAGCGGGTGATCCTCGATCACCGGCAGGAACACGGACGGCGACAACAGGCCTTTTTCCGGGTGCTGCCAGCGGATCAGCGCTTCGGCGCCAATGACCCGCCCCGTACGCATGTTCACTTTGGGCTGGTAATGGAGAACGAATTTGCGCGCGCTCAAGGCGCGTCGAATGTCCTCCAGGCTTTCGTGGCGGCCACGGACGCTGCTGTCCTGCTCGGTGCCGAAGACATGGTAACGGTTCTTGCCGGCCAGCTTGGCCTGATACATGGCCTGGTCGGCCTGGCGCAGCAACAGATCCGCATCGACGTCTTCGCTCTGCGGATAAAAGGTGACACCGAGACTGGCCGAGACCTGAAGTACCAGATCGCCGACCGGCACCGGCTCGGCGGCGGCTTCGAGCAGACGAACCAGCAACTGAACACTGGCCGCGACTTCGGCCAGGTCGAGCAGCACGGCAACGAACTCGTCGCCACCCAGGCGGGCCAGCGTGTCACCTTCGCGCAGGGACTGCTTCATGCGGCTGGCCACGACGATCAGCAACTGGTCGCCGGCGTCGTGCCCGTAGCGGTCGTTGATGGCCTTGAAACCATCGAGATCATGATAGGCTACCGCCAGTGGCTGGCGGCGCCGCTGCGCCTGTACCATGGCCTGTTGCAGGCGGTCCGCCAGCAGCGTTCGGTTGGGCAACATGGTCAGCGCGTCGTAATGGGCCAGATGTTCGAGCTGCCGTGCGTGCTCCTTGAGCGCGGTGATGTCGGAGAACATGGCGACGTATTGCCGGGCATTGCCCTGGGCATCGCGTACGGCACTGATAGTGAGCATCTCGGCATAAACTTCGCCATTCTTGCGCCGGTTCCAGATTTCACCGTTCCAGTAGCCTTTATCAGTCAGATCGAGCCACAGCGCGGAGTAGAACGCTTTTCCTGACGACCGGAGCTGAGGATGCGCGAATTCTGCCCCAGAACCTCGTCACGACTGTAACCGGTGATGCGCGAGAAGGTGTCGTTGACGTCGATGATCGTTCCGTCTGTGCCGGTGATCCATGATGCCTTCGCGGGCATGGGTGAAGACGCTGGCGGCGAGTTTTAGCTTTTCTTCGGCCTGCTTGCGTTCGGTGATGTCGGCATAAACCCATATACTGCCCTCCTGTGGTCGATCCGGATCGATGGCCCGACCACCGAGGGTGTCCCAGAAGACGCTGCCATCTTTTCGCCGCAGTCTCAATTCCGTACTGAAGTTCTTGCCTTCCGCCACCGTCCTGTAGGCTTCCAGGCCGACCTGTTCAAAGGACTCGTGGGAAGCATAGAAGCGCGAGGAAGATTCGCCTATCAGTTCACCGGGCTCATATTGAAATATTTCCTCAAAGCGGCGGTTAAATGAAACAACGCAGCGATTTTTGAGGTAGACAATC
>JAYSZS010000246.1:0-9348 GCA_043737935.1 Propionivibrio sp.
CGCGGTGGGCAGTGGAAGGTTGAACTGGCCGTTGTGGAGGGCAAAACCGATGCGCTAACCTTGTACGACCACGCCCGAGCTGCCGGCTACGCAGTGAGCATCAAGCCGCAAAGGGCGGAGGGTGGCGGCTATCGTTACTCGCTTCGCGTTACCCAGTTGGCGTCACCGGCGGAGGCCGCTGTGCTGGCTGAAAAACTCAAACTGACGCTTGGCTTGACGGCTCCCGTCGTAACCCGGCTGTGATCGGTGTTGTCAATTGGCGTCTGACGACGCCATCATGATATTCGGGATGAGCAGATGCTCAGACGACCAGTTTATGGGCGGAGAAAAGGTATTTCAGGTTGGACAGCCAGAAACGGCAGGCCTTTTGTGTCGCCAGCACATTCACTTGCCACAAGCGGTTTTGCTCGCGCATCATCCAGCTAATACTCGGAATGATCGGCGGAAAGGCAAGCGAGTCATGTTTTGCGCACTTCACACCCTCTTCGTCAGCCAGCTCAATGAATCGACTGACGGCCAGGCGATAATAGTCCGAACTGTTACAGCACCCGATCAACTCTTCGGATTCTCCGGCGGCACGGCGCCACAGATTGAGCGCAAGCTGGTCGGTGATGCCGTTTTTATGGGCAATCCACGGAAGTAATTTCGGTGCTTTCATGCCTTTTCTCCGGGTGATCTGGTGGTCGCCAGGCACTGGGAAACATTGACCTTTTTGGCCTTGAATTGTTGCAGCGCAAAATTATTATAGTTCGCCTCCGCACATAATACTAGTTACTTTTATCTAATTTTTCAGTACCTATATTGCTGCATTGCACAAGAGCGTCATTCGCTGGTCGGTGCGCTCGTTATAATGCGAGCTGTTTCAGCGAGAATCCTGCCATGTCCGATCTGCTTGCCCATCTCAATCCGCCACAACTCGCTGCCGTTACCTTGCCAGCACAGCATTCGCTAATACTTGCCGGAGCGGGCAGTGGCAAGACGCGTGTGCTCACGACGCGTATTGCCTGGCTGATTTCGACCGGTCAGGTCGGGCCGCAGGGCATTCTCGCCGTGACCTTCACCAACAAGGCGGCGAAGGAAATGCTGGCGCGTCTTTCCGCGCTGTTGCCGATCAATACACGCGGGATGTGGATCGGCACCTTCCACGGGCTGTGCAACCGGCTGCTGCGCGCGCATCACCGCGATGCCGGCTTGCCGGCGCAGTTCCAGATCCTCGATTCAGCCGATCAACTGTCGGCCATCAAGCGTTTGCTAAAGAATCTTAATGTCGATGCCGAGAAGTTTCCGCCGCGCGAACTCGCCGGCTTTATCAGCGCGCACAAGGAGCAGGGGATACGGGCGGCGCAGGCCGAGGCTTACGACGACTATACCCGGCGCCGCGTGGAACTTTACGCCGAATACGATGCGCAGTGCCAGCGCGAAGGCGTCGTCGACTTTGCCGAGCTGCTGCTGCGCACCTACGAACTGCTGAAGCGCAACGAACCGCTGCGCCGCCACTATCAGGAGCGCTTCCGGCATATCCTGGTCGACGAGTTTCAGGATACCAACCGCCTGCAGTATGCCTGGCTTAAGCTGCTGGCCGGGCGAGACGGGCAGACATTGCAGGCGAACGGCGCCTGTCTGTTTGCGGTCGGCGACGACGATCAGTCGATTTACGCTTTTCGTGGTGCCGAAGTCGGCAACATGCGCGACCTTGAGCGCGAGTTTGAGGTCGCCAACGTAATCCGCCTTGAGCAAAATTACCGCTCGCACGGCAACATCCTCGACGCTGCCAATGCGCTGATCAAGAACAACCGCAGTCGTCTCGGCAAGACGTTATGGACCGACGCCGGAGCCGGTGAAGCGATCCGCGTGTTCGATGCTTTTTCGGACATCGACGAAGCGCGCTTTGTCGTCGATGAAGCGCGCGAACTGGTGCGCGACGGGTTCTCGCGCAACCAGATCGCCGTGCTTTACCGCTCCAACGCCCAGTCGCGCGTCATTGAACACCAGTTGTTCACCGCCGCTGTCCCCTATCGCGTCTATGGCGGGCTGCGTTTCTTCGATCGTCAGGAAATCAAGCATGCGCTGGCCTATCTGCGCCTGATCGGCAATCCTGACGACGATACGGCCTTTGCCCGCGTCGTCAATTTTCCGACGCGCGGTATCGGCAGCCGCAGCGTCGACGCCTTGCAGGAGGCGGCGTACCGCGCCAACTCCAGCCTCTACAACGCCGCCGCCGGCCTCGGCGGCAAGGCGGGAACTTCGGTCGGCACCTTCATCCGCCTGGTCGAAGCGCTGCGCAGCGAAACGCAAAACCTGGCGCTGCCCGAAATCATCGATCACATCATCGAGAGAAGCGGCCTGCGCCAGCACTACCTTGGCGAGAAGGAAGGCCAGGAGCGGCTGGAGAACCTCGACGAGTTGATCAACGCGGCGACCAACTTCCTGCAGGAAGAATCCGATACCACCGCCACCCAGGACGAAGTGCTCGATGGCGGCCCGCTCGCCTCCTTCCTGGCGCACGCCTCGCTCGAAGCCGGCGAGCATCAGGCCGGCGAGGGGCTGGAGGCGGTGCAGTTGATGACCGTGCACGCCGCCAAGGGGCTGGAATTCGACGTAGTGTTCATCACCGGGCTGGAGCAGGGGCTGTTCCCGCATGATAACGCCGCGCAGGAACGCGACGGCCTGGAGGAAGAGCGGCGGCTGATGTACGTTGCAGTGACCCGCGCCCGCAAGCGCCTCTACCTGTCGCACGCGCAGACGCGCATGCTGCACGGCCAGACGCGCTTCTGCCTGCCCTCGCTTTTTCTTGAAGAACTGCCCGAGGAATTGCTGCGCAGGATCGGCCATGTACCGGTCTTTATGGTCAAGGAGCCGCCTTACCGGACGGGTACGCCCGGGCCGGCCCCTGCCGAACAAGCGTCCTCGGCCGGCGGCTGGCGCATCGGGCAGAACGTCAAGCACGCCAGGTTCGGTCTGGGCGTGATCGTTTCGTCCGAAGGGCGCGGACCGGATGCGCGCGTGCAGGTTAATTTTGGCGCTCAGGGAATGAAATGGCTGGCGCTGGAGTACGCCAGGCTGACGCCGGTGTAATGGGCGGGTGAAGGTGTCAAGCCCTGCACGCCTCGGCCGCTCATTGTCGGCCTGTTAAATTTTATCCACAGCCTGCTCAAAGGGTTGTGGGCAAGTCTGTGGATAAAGACCATGCGCGGTGACTTGACTTGCCCGATCAGCGAACAGCAGCTAGGCTATTGGCTTGTCCTTTTGAAACGGATGCCATGGGAGTGGGGCGCAACGGTTTTTCCAAGCTCTAACTCTCACCGCGCGGATGCTCATCCATTTCCACAGGGGCGTGCTTCGCTTTACTCCCACTTCTGCGCGACAGGGTCGGGGTGAGGGCTGAAGAGTGCAGGATTAACGTTTTGCCACGATCCTTATTGACAGTCATTGCCAACCTTTACCCTGGAGAAAATCATGCCTTATGCCATTCGAATTCATCAGACCGGCGGTCCCGAAGTCATGCGTTGGGAGGATATTGCCGTCGGCGACCCGGCGCCCGGCGAGGCGCGTATCCGCCATGAAGCGGTGGGTCTCAACTACATCGACACCTATCATCGGAGCGGCCTCTACCCGCTGCCCTTGCCTGCCGGTCTGGGCATGGAAGGGGCCGGTGTCATCGAGGCACTCGGCAGCGGCGTCAGCGACCTCAAGCCCGGTGATCGCGTCGCTTATGCCGGCGGCCCAGTCGGCGCCTATAGCCAAGTGCGCTGTCTACCGGCGGATCGCTTGCTGAAGCTGCCGGAAGCGATTGATTGTCGTAGCGGAGCCGCAATGATGCTGCAGGGGCTGACCAGCGCCTACCTGCTGCGCCGCACCTATCGGGTGCAGCCGGGCGATGCGGTGCTGATCCATGCCGCTGCCGGTGGCGTTGGCCTGATCGCCTGTCAGTGGGCCAGGGCGCTAGGCGCGACGGTGATCGGCACTGTGTCCAGCGAAGCCAAGGCGGCGCTGGCTACGGTGCACGGCTGCCAGCATATTATTCACTACACGCGTGAAGACGTGGCCAAACGGGTGCGCGAGATCACCGCGGGTGAAGGCGTAGCCGTGGTCTACGACGGGGTCGGCAAGGATACCTTCATGGGGTCACTCGACAGCCTGCGCGTGCGCGGCATGATGGTCAGCTTTGGCAATGCCTCCGGCCCGGTGTCGTCATTCGATCCGCTGCTGCTGTCGCAAAAGGGTTCGCTGTTTATTACCCGACCGACCTTGATGCATTACACCGCCCAACGCGATGAACTGGTCTCGCTTGGTGCCGAATTGTTTGCTGTCGTCAGCTCGGGCAAAGTCAAAATCGAGGTCAATCAAACCTACGCGCTGGCCGATGCCGCTAACGCGCATCGCGATCTCGAGGCGCGCAAGACAACGGGTTCGACGATCCTGCTGCCTTGATGATGATAAAGCTTCGCGCCAGGTTTTTATCAATTCGCGATCTGCTGGCGACGGCCTGGCCGATTGTTATCATTACGGCGATCGGTTTTGTCGTTGCCTATCAGTTTGTCGAGCCGGCGCCACCGCGGCACATGACGATTACCACGGGCAGTGAGTCGGGTGCCTACTATGCTTATGCCAGACGTTACGCCGAGTTGCTCGCGGCCAACGGCATCACGCTGGAGGTCAAGACTTCGGCTGGATCGCTGCAGAATCTTGAGCGGCTCAAAAAAGATGAAGCCGACATTGGCTTTGTACAAGGCGGGATAAACGGGGTAGTCAAAGACGAAAACGAGAACGGAAGCAGCAGCGATCTTCGTTCGCTGGGCAGTGTTGCTTTCGAACCGGTGTGGGTTTTCTATCGTAGCGACATCCGGATCGACAAGCTGTTTCAGCTTGACGGTCAGCGTATTGCGGTCGGTGCAGAGGGAAGCGGTATCCGAGGGCTGGCACTGCAATTGCTGGAGGCCAACGAGATCAAGGCGAACAGCAAGAATCTCCTGCCGGTTGCCGGACTCAATGCGGCCGAAGCGCTGCAACGCGGACAAATTGATGCCGCCTTCATCGTGGCGGCGCCGGAAGCACCCGTCGTGCAGGTGTTGCTGCGTTCGCCCGGTGTGCGGGTGATGAGCTTCAGCCAGGCCGATGCCTATGTGCGGCGTTTCCCCTTTCTCTCAAAAATCGTCCTGCCGCGCGGTGTGGTCGATCTGGTGCGCGATACGCCGCCGCGAGACACCGTTTTGCTGGCCGCCACCGCCAACGTGATTATGCGCGACAATTTGCATCCGGCACTGGTCAGCCTCATGCTGCAAGCGATGACCGGGGTGCACGGCAAGAGCGGGTTTTTCCAGCGAGCCGGTGAGTTTCCCGCCGACAAGGATCGCAGTTTTGCGCTCTCGGACCAGGCGCAGCGTTTCTACAAGTCCGGGCCGCCTTTTCTGCAGCGCTATCTTCCCTTCTGGATCGCGGTGCTGGTTGAACGGCTGTTCGTTCTGATCCTGCCGATCATCATTCTGCTGTTTCCCCTGCTCAGGATCGCTCCTTCAGTTTATAACTGGCGCGTTCGTTCGAAGATATTTCGCAGTTATGGCGATCTTAAGTTTCTTGAAAACGAGGTAAGACACAACTACGATTCGTCACGTCATGCGGAGTATCTGACGCGGCTCGACGGTATCGAGAACGACGCCTATTCACGCAATATTCCGCTCGCTTTCAGCGATCTGTTCTACACGCTGCGCGAACACATCAACCTCGTCCGAGCAGAGCTTTCCCAGATCGAATCGCGGACCATCTCCGGCAAAACGACATGAAATCCTTTCTCATCGCCAACCCCAAAGGCGGCTCGGGGAAATCGACACTGGCCACCAACCTGGCCGGCTATTTCGCCCGTTGTGGTCATCAGGTCATGCTCGGGGATACCGACCGCCAGCAATCGGCAAGGGAATGGCTTCACTTGCGCGCGCACACCTTGCCACCGATCCGGAGTTGGGACATCGATAAGGAATTGCCGGCGCGCCCGCCAAAAGGCACGACCCACGTCGTGCTCGATAGCGCGGCAGGGCTGCACGGCAAGGCACTCGAACGAATACTCAAGCAGGTCAGCCGGGTTATCGTTCCGGTGCTGCCTTCGTTGTTCGACATTCTGGCGACACGCCATTATCTCGAAACCCTGCTCGCAGAAAAAGCCGTGCGCAAGGCACACACCTTTGTCGCCGTAGTCGGCATGCGCGTCGATGCGCGCACGCGCGCTGCGGGCGAACTGGAGCGCTTTCTGGCCTCCTACGAGCTGCCCGTTCTGACCTACCTGCGCGATACGCAACTCTATGTGCAACTGGTCGCCAACGGCATGTCCCTTTTCGATCTCTCGCCAGCACGGGCCGAGAAGGACATCGAACAGTGGCAGCCGATCCTCGACTGGGTTAACGAATAGCGTAAATAAAGACACTTCGATTTTCTCGTTGGTGCTGACCTGGTGGTGTCTGCTGCGCTTGGCGCACAGGGAATTGTCCCGGGCGATGTAAAACCAGGTTTGACTGGCTTGAAACGGCGTACTCTTTTTCGGAAAAACTTTTCACCGGAAAGTAACTCAAAATCCTGACGCAACAGTGTTTGCATTTTTCTCAAGGAGTCGATCATGATCAAACTTCGCCCGAGTGCTTCCCGTGGCTTTGCCGACCATGGCTGGCTGGTAGCGCGCCACAGTTTTTCCTTTGCCGATTACTTCGATCCGGCTGAGAAGGGTTGGGGAGTTCTGCGCGTGATCAATGAGGATCGTGTGGCACCCGGCCGGGGGTTCGGCAAGCACGGTCATAGCGACATGGAGATCGTGACCTATGTCATCGAAGGCGTGCTCGAACATCGCGACAGCCTGGGCAATGGCGAGCTGATCCGGCCGGGTGAGGTGCAACGCATAAGTGCGGGAAGCGGAATTCGCAACAGTGAATTCAACCCCTCGCTGAGCGAGACAACGCGCCTGCTGCAGATCTGGATCGAACCGCGAGAACTGGGTATTGCACCGGGTTATGAGCGACAGCCGCTGGCCCCGGCGCGCAACGCCTGACGCTTGATCGCTTCACCCGATGTGGCAGAGGGCAGTACGCTGATCCATCAGGATGCCAGAATTTATGCCACGCAACTCGATCCGGGTGCTGATCTTGACTACCGGCTCGACCCGCAACGACTGTCCTATGTGCATCTGGTACGCGGTCGTCTGACATTGAACGGCGTCGAGATGAGTTCAGGTGACGGCGCCAAGATCGCCGCCGAATCGTCGCTGCACTTAATTGCCGCCGAGGACAGCGAAGTCCTGCTGTTTGATTTGCCGGGTTAATGCTTGTCGGCAGAGCTACAGACGACACCTTCGCCATCATTTTTTGAGGGCCATGCGTGCAGGCCATGACCCGGCTTGTATGCCAGCAGGCGAGCTATTTAGAGTCCAGACGCGCTGGCGTCAGAGTAAAATGTTGGGATGCCCGAGCCATGCGTTTCGCCCTCCTTCGTCCACCTTCGTCTGCACAGCGAATACTCTGTCACCGATGGCATCGTTCGTCTTGATGATGCGGTCGCGCGAGCCGTCTCTTGCGGCATGCCGGCACTGGCACTCACCGACCTGGCCAACTTCTTCGGGCTGGTCAAATTCTATACAGAAGCGCGCAGCAAGGGTATCAAGCCCGTGCTCGGCAGCGATCTGTTCCTGGCCAACGAAGCGGATCCCGATCGCCCGTATCGGCTGCTTCTGCTGTGTCGTTCGCGCCAGGGCTACCGTCAGCTTTGCGAACTGTTGTCGCGTGCTTACTTGGCGCCGCGACTGCGCGGGCGCGCCGAAATCACGCGCCAGATGCTGCACGACGTCGGCGTCGATGGGCTGATCGCCCTCTCCGGCGCGGCGGGTGGCGATGTCGGCGACTCCCTGCTGCAGGGCAATAGAGAGCAGGCGGCCAGCCGTGCCCGCTACTGGGCCAGCCTGTTCCCCGACGCCTTCTATCTCGAAGTGCAGCGTGCGCACCCACGCGGGCAGGCGCAGCAGGAGTCCTTGCTTGCGGCAACCGCCGATCTGGCGGCCGATCTGGGGCTGCCGCAGGTGGCCACGCATCCGATCCAGTTTCTTGAGCGCGACGACTTCAAGGCGCACGAAGCGCGCGTCTGCATTGCCGAGGGCTATATGCTGGCCGACCGGCGACGTCCGAAGCTGTACACGGAAGAGCAATACTTCAAGTCAGCGGAAGAGATGGCGGAACTGTTTTCAGATCTGCCGGAAGCGCTGGCCAACTCGGTCGAGATTGCCAAACGCTGCAACCTGCAAATCACCCTCGGCAAAAACTATCTGCCCGATTTCCCGACTCCGCAGGGTGTGACACTCGACGACTTCCTGTGTCAGGAAGCCGTTCGCGGCCTTAAAAACCGCTTGCAGCACTTGTTCCCCGAACTTGCCGAACGCGAGCTTCAGCGTGCAACCTACGAATCACGGCTGAAGATCGAGACGGAAACCATCGTGCAGATGGGCTTCCCCGGTTACTTCCTGATCGTTGCCGACTTCATCAACTGGGCAAAGAACAACGGCGTCCCGGTCGGCCCTGGGCGCGGGTCGGGCGCCGGTTCACTGGTCGCTTACTCACTGGGCATTACCGATCTCGACCCGCTGCGTTACGCGCTGCTCTTCGAGCGCTTCCTGAATCCCGAACGGGTGTCGATGCCCGACTTCGATATCGACTTCTGCCAGGACAAGCGTTGGCGCGTCATCGAATACGTTCGCGAAAAATACGGCGCAGCGGCGGTGTCGCAGATTGCTACCTTCGGCACCCTGTCGTCGAAGGCGGTGATTCGCGACGTCGGGCGCGTGCTCGATCTGCCGTACAACTTCTGCGATCAGCTTTCGAAACTGATTCCGCTTGAAACCAACAAACCGCTTTCGCTGGCCCGGGCCATCGAGGCCGAACCGCAGCTCAAGGCCCGAATCGAGGAGGGCGAGGACGTTCGTGACCTGTTCGATCTGGCCAGCCGCCTCGAAGACCTGGTGCGCAACGTCGGCATGCATGCCGGCGGCGTACTCATTGCGCCGGGCAAACTCACCGACTTCTGCCCGCTTTATTCGGCCGACGGCGGTGGCTCGGTCATTTCGCAGTTCGACAAGGATGACGTCGAGAAAGTCGGCCTGGTCAAGTTCGACTTCCTCGGATTGCGCACCCTGACCATCATCAAGCTCGCCGTCGATTACGTCGAGCAACTCACCGGGCAGCGCCCCGATCTGGAAGCGCTGGCCTTTGACGATCCACGCGCCTACCAGATTCTCAAGGAGGCCAACACCACGGCGATCTTCCAGGTCGAATCCGAAGGCATGAAAAAGCTGCTCAAGAAGCTGTCGCCCGACCGCTTCGAGGA
>JAYSZS010000247.1:0-4108 GCA_043737935.1 Propionivibrio sp.
GCCCTTACGCCCGCAAAGCGCGTGTTGCGCTGATCGAAAAAGGGATTGCATTTGAAACCATCGTCGAGAATCCCTGGCTGCCGGATACCGAGATTACAAACGCGAATCCGCTCGGCAAGATACCGGCTCTTGTTCTCGATGACGGCAGAGTCATCCACGATTCCAAGGTGATCGTCGAATATCTGGAGACGCTGAATGTTCCGCCGGCCCTCATTCCGTCGTCACCCGATCTGCGCATTGCGCACAAACAGATTGAGGTGATCGCCGACGGCATCAGCGATGCGGTCGTGCTGATCAGGCTGGAGGGCACGCGTCCCGCCGCCAAGCAGAGTGCGGATTGGGTTGGCCGCCAGCGCAAGAAAATCGAGGCGGGTGTCGCCGAACTGTCCCGCCTTCTGGGCGAGCGAGAGTGGTTCACCGAAGCCGGTTTCGGGCTTGGGGACGTGACCACAGGCTGCACGCTTGGTTTTCTCGACTTCCGTTTCCCGGAGTTTAACTGGCGCCCGTCCGCACCAAACCTCGAGCGGCTGTTTGCGCGGCTTTCGGCGCGCCCATCTTTTGCGCAAACCATGCCGGAATTGCAAACGATGCCAATAACGCAATAGCGGGCACGCAGGACACCACATGCGGCACATTGCTCCAAAGCACGGAAGCACGCGGAAGCACTGACCGGCCGATTGTTTGCGCTTGAAAACACGGGAAGCACTCTCCAACCGACTCACCGTAGTATCTAGTAGGCGTGACAGATCCAGTTAAAGCGCCTGCAGACTTCGGCAAGCGCTTCGAGCCAGCTACGCGATCGTCGTCGTACAGAAAAATATCGTCGCGCCCATCGCCGCGCGAGGTGATGTGATAAAGCGCGCCGGTGAGTTCGATTCGTAGGGGTATGGCCATAGAATCAGGATATCAGGATCGACGTGATAGTCGTTTGACCCTGTCGTTCGTGTCGTTCGGAAGAAATGTCGATTTGCGTGCGCGGCTCCAACCCTACTCTTAGTTGATGTTGGCTGAATGCGCTCAGGCATCCAATTGCTTGGAAAGCTTATCAATTAATTCTTCAATCTCAGTCTGATCCCCATTCCGACGACCACCTCCCAGCGCTAAATATTTCTGCAAATCTCGGATCACCTCACTGTAGCGATTGATTTTTTCCAAAACTAGAGCGCGATTGCCATAAAAATTTGGATCGTTGGGTAGGAGCCGAATGAGTTCGGAATAATCCTTCAACGCCCCGTCGAAGTCGCCGTTCATTGAAAGAACGCGGCCACGGACGTCGTAGAAATTAGGCGCGAACAACGGTTCAATTCGGATAGCCTCGTCCAAATCCCTTATTGCCCCTTCAAGGTCGTCATTTGCCGCTTTAACTAGACCTCGGTTGAAATAGTGAAAAGGTATGGCCGGTTCACGTCGGACAGCTTCGTTCATATTTGATAGCGCATAGTCAAACTTTCCTTTTTGTGCGAGCACAATGCCAAGGCTTGAGTAATTGTGAGGATTGCTCGGTTCAAGTCGCATAGCCTCGGCAAAATCTTGCAACGCTCCGTCAAGATCGCCTTGTTCGTGGCGTACTTGGCCTCTGCTTCGGTAAGCGTAGGAATAGCCTGGCTTAAGCTCGATCACCTTGTTGTAACAGCGCAATTTTTCGCCAGTGTCATCGGAATCAAATCCTTGCTCAAACCATTGCTGTGCGGTTAAATCACTGTCCTGCACGGCAGGCGCGGTGCCGGCTGCGATTTGCTGATCTTTGGCCGCCTGCTGAGCGAATGCTGAGGCCGGGTGAGGAACTGCCTCGAGCGATATATTGAGGTATTTTTCGCGCAGGCGGGTCATTGCGTCGAAGAAAAAGGCGTTAGGAACTTGCAAAGCATTGTAACTTTTAAGCGCGGCTAACTTGCCATTAAGCTGTGTAGCAATCGAAGGCGTACTGAATGTGAAGCCATCAAGCATTATGGGTACGATGTTACGTCGAGAATCTAGTGCAGCCTCTATCTCACGGCGCAACTAGTCTCCAGGCTCGCCACAGCGCTCCATTGCCGATGGGGTAAGCAGCACAAGAAAATGCGCCCGCGCTTCGATGTTTTCTAGTATGACTTTCCCAAAATCGCCGCTGGCGATGCCCTGGTAGTCGAAGAAAACGTCATAACCGTTATGAGTTAAGTCCTGGAATATCGCAAGCGCCCAAGATAAATTTGTTCGACGATAACTGATGAAAACGGTTTTCTCGACGAGTTTGATCCACTTAATTATGAATATTAGAGATCAGAAACATACTAACATCACTTACGAGCCTAAGCGTAGCAAAAGGGTTAGGCCGCTATCGACAATTATCACGGTGGCGGTTTGACTCGATATGAAACTCCCTGTTCTGCAGCTTTTAAAAACAAATGAAACGCTTTTTTCTTATCTATTGCTACCCCATTCCCGTTTTCATACATGAGTCCTCGGTTGTACTGTGCCATCGAATTCCCTTGCTTAACCGCTAAGGAGTTCCAGGCAATTGCATCCGAATAACTCTGATGACCCCCCCTTCCAATTTGCGTGCAAAACCCAAGATATGCTTGCGCTACGGGATCGCCTTGTGCGGCGTGCTTAAACCAACAGATTGCATTTACATCACTTTGAGGAAGACCTTCGCCACGCCAATGCATGAGTGCGATCCCCAATTCCGCGTCCCTCATATCAGACTCGGCAGTTTAAGTAGATAGTGTGCAGCTTTCTCAACAAATCCGAGTCGATACAATAATTTTCCAATCCAGAACATCAGTTTTTCTTTGTGAAAAGGCATAGGGTCAGGTCTATCGTTATCACATCGTAAATGTCATGCTCCTGGTTTGGACATTACAATCTGTGGTCTCCCAATGTACTACTAACCGTTCAACTGTTTGAACGCTTGAAAATACCATAACGCCAGGCGTCAAACGACGGCTCTGGGGTGGGCGTGTTCTGATTCCCAGATGTCGGCATATGGCCGATGGACTGCCGCCAGGCGAAACGAGAAAGTACTGCGACATTACCTGACCATTCGACCATTGACCGCCCGTTGGCGTACGTTACCTACCGACTTCTGCGTTCACCCCAGACAACGCTAACCGGTAGTAGCGCAGCGAAACATTACGGATGTTTTCATGCGCCGCTCTTGTTAAGGCAATCGCGGTCCACCGAATGTCGTCATGCCGGGAAGTGCCGAATCAATTCCCCCGGTTTGCCGCAGTTCGCGATCGGTCCGCTCTCGCTTACGACTCTTTGCCCGTTTACCCAAACCCCTTTCAGACCGAGCGGCGGAATATCGACACGGCTCGCGCCGGGGACAAGACGCCCTCGATTCGAGATGCGATAGGCATCGGCGAGACGGCTTGTCACCATCTGCACGCCCTGCTCGAGGGTCAGGTCACCGCGCTCGCGAACCCAGTGGCCGAGCAAATGCAAGCCGAAGCCGGCGTCGCACAAGTACGCCAGATGGGCGCCCACATCACCGAGACCAACTGCCGCACAAGGGTGAACCAACAGATCGCGCACGCGGTCTTCGTCGATATTGAATAGCTCGCAGTCGAACATGGTCTGCATTCCGCCGTCGAGTGCATGATCGAACAGCCAGTCAAAGGGATCCTTACCCGCCGCGCGCGAGCTCCGCAACCCCGCTGCCGATAAGCGATCTGAATTTCAGATTTGGCGTGTCCTGCATACGCATCTGGTCGAAGGAGTGATAGAAAAACGTACCGGCACGCCGCGGGTGAGCGCCTCGGCCTTGATGGTTTCGCGGAATGATCGATTCGCGAATAATTTCAGATGGCGGTCGGTGTTAAGCGCCTCCATGGCCGGGTGCCAGGAGATCATCGCATGCAGCGGGTAAGGTAGCGACAGGGTGAACTCCATTCCAAGCGGATAGCATCCCACCTGGCCCCACAGTTCACGCCCGCAGCGGCGCGCGGTCTCGATCTCGCCGAATTCGCGCACTTCGCGTTCGGGATCATTAGGATCGGTGAACATCGCAGCAATCATCACGGGACGGCCGTTGCGCGCCGCGACGTCCTCGAGCCAGGGCACCGTTGTGTTCGTGCCTTTCATGAGCATGAATACGCCCTTGCCGGCCTCACCGAGCGCACCGGTG
>JAYSZS010000248.1:0-4105 GCA_043737935.1 Propionivibrio sp.
CAGTACCCCGGCGTACGCCAGAGCATCGACAGCGACATCGATAATGTCGCCTCGCTGCTGCGCATCTCCGGCCTGCTGCCCAGGGGGCTGGATATCGAGGCGCTGTTGCAGGACGCCAAGCGCCAGTTGCATGCCGAAGCCGACTATCTGCGCGAAGGCAATTGGCTGAGCCAGTACGGCAGGCTGCTGGCCGACCGGCCTGAGTACCTTCTGCCGGAAATGTACGCCGATCTGACGACAGAGAACGTCCTCGCCATGAGCTGTATGGGCGGAGTTCCGGTCGAATCCCTGATCCACTCCCCACCGGCCGAACGGGATCGCGTGGTGGGTTTGCTGATCATCTTGTTGTTCCGTGAAATTTTTGATTTCAAGCTCATCCAGACTGACCCGAACTTTGCCAACTACCGTTATGACCCGGCGACGCGGCAATTGATCCTGCTTGACTTCGGCGCCACCCGGGTCTACCCGTCCACCATCGTCGAAGCCTATCGCCGACTGCTGCTCGGCGCCATGGCCGGAGATCGATCGGCGATGAGCACCGCTGCCGCGGACATCGGCTACTTCCAGGGCAGCATTCAGGAAAAGCACCGCCAGGCGATAATCGATATTTTTGCACAAGCCTGCGAGCCCTTGAGCCATGTCGGGGAATTCGATTTCGGCCAAACCGACCTAGCCGCACGGATCCGCGACGCTGCGCTGGTGCTGAGCCGGGAAAAGGATCTTTGGCACAGCCCGCCAGCCGATGCGCTGTTTTTGCATCGCAAACTCGGCGGGCTCTATCTGCTGGCCGTAAAATTGAAGGCACGGGTCAATGTGCAGGCACTGGTAAAGGGCTTCGTGTAACGTCAGAGATAGGCAGATTCTGCAGATTCGTTGTGCATCTCGCGGCCTGCGAGACTTGTTCCGGATAGAACCGCTTCGCAATTATCCCCGCTGTGTCCGATAATACGCAGACACCAACCGGATCTGCGTCCATGTGCCAACTCCTGGGGATGAATTGCAACGTCCCTACCGACATCTGTTTTTCGTTCACGGGTTTTCGGGCGCGTGGCGGAGTGACCGATGTGCATCGCGACGGTTGGGGCATCGCTTTTTTCGAGGGCCGTGGCGTGCGCGTCTTCCTCGACCCACAACCCTCGTGCGAATCGCCGGTGGCCGAGCTGGTACGCCATTACCCGATCCGTTCGCTCAACGTCATTGCCCATATCCGCAAGGCCACCCAGGGTGTGGTCGGCCTCGAAAATACGCATCCCTTCATGCGCGAACTCTGGGGCCGCTACTGGATCTTTGCGCACAACGGCAATCTCGACGCTTACCTGCCGGAGCTCGATGGCAGCTTCCTGCCGGTCGGGCAGACCGACAGCGAGCTTGCGTTCTGCCACCTGCTGCAAACGCTTCGCCTGCGCTTTCCCGCATGCCCCCCCGATCGCTTGGCGCTGCGTGAAGCCCTGGAAGAATTCGCGGCGCGGGTCAGGCCGCATGGGCCCTTCAATTTCATGTTGTCGAACGGCGATTGCCTGTTCGCCCACCGCTCGACTGAATTGCACTACATCGTCCGCCAGGCGCCATTCACCGTCGCCCACCTCAAGGACCATGACGTGGCGGTCGATTTCAGCGAATTGACGACGCCGGAAGATCGCGTGGCACTGATCGCCACCCTGCCACTGACCGACAACGAAACCTGGACGCCGCTGCCGGTCGATCGCGTGGCGATGTTCGCCGAGGGTTCGTACCACCCCGCCTGATCTAGACAGATCTCCCGCGCCGTTGTTTCAGACCTCAATGCCGGGATGCGTGACTACACTTTCCCGATGCCCGGCATGGCGTTGAGGGCGATAGCTCAGTGGGCAGGGTATTTGGCTGGATCAGCCATCTTCTCGGTCAGCTTGTTCAGTTCGTCAAGCGTGAGTTTTTCGTCATAGACTCCGGCGGCGACCTGGATTCCGGTCGAGAAAGCGATATTGGCGGTCAGCGCATAGGACAACTTGCGCGATACGCGTCCGGCCCCCGGTCGCGTCCATACGTACTCGACCCAGCCACCACGAGGCTGGGAACCGACCTTGCACAGTTCCTTGAAGACGTACTTGCCGTTGTTGTCGGTGATCTGCATGATTGAGCGGCCTACCAGGTCCGGTCGCATCGGATGGGCGACCATCCGGTCAAGGCGACAGTCAAAGGCGAAGACATAACTGTCTTTCCAGTCCCAAGGACCATCCTTGCTGTTCAGTGAAGCAAAACCTGACGCCCCCTTGTCTTGCAGAAATTTTGCCGCAGACCACACCTTGGTGATGACCTCGTCGGGTGTTGCTGCTTCATCGGCGACCGGGGGCGCGGCGCACGCCATACCGGCAAACATTGAAACCAGCAACGTCAGTACGTAATTCCGGATTAATAGCATTTCAATCTCTCCAAATAATTCAAACAATGTCCCATGCACGCGCACGGAAGAAACCGTGGATGAATTTCCATTCCTCGATCACAGCCAGGGTTTGCCGACCGGCAGCACATCGCGACCGAAGACATCGGCAAAAATGATGTGCGCCATGATGTACCACGCCATCGCCGCCGTCGCCATCAGTACGTAGCCGGCGACCACGGTGAGCTCGGGAAAACCGAAATGTGCCAGATCGAGCAGTACGAAACCAATCAGCAGCAGCGTGAAGGTCAGTCCCAAAGCACCGCTGATGCGCATCGAGCCGATCCAGAGAATGGCAGTAAAGGCCGTCCAGGCGACTAAAAACCAGCCGATGTCGGTCTTGCTCGACACATAGATGTTGAATTGGTTGCCAATCAGCAGCAGCGCCAGTGAAATCCAGAAACAGCCATAGGCCGTGAAAGCACAATAACCAAAGTTGTTGCCGGTTTTCATCTCCTGCAATCCGGCAATCATCTGCGCCAGACCGCCGAAAATCAGACCCAGCCAGATCACCGGACCGATACCCATCCAGCCAACATTATGGAACTGCAGGATCATCGTCGTCAGACCGAAGCCTGCCAGACCGACAACCGCCGGGTTCCCCAATTTTTGTTCTGCCATTTTGCCGCTCCTGTGGTTAATCGATTCTGTAGCATGATCACAGCCTTCTGTACGGCCTCATGCAATGGGCATTTCATGATCAGGAAAAAATTTTGTCCCAGATTATGATTATCTCATTTGTTATACTATTCGTAATTTAATACAACGATCAATTGTGAGCAATATGCTATATTTTGTAAACATTTAAAAAGATTTAACCGCGAAAAACTGATGCTATCGTAAATTCTTGATTACGTTAAATGCAATTTTTGCAGTGGGTCACTTCGAGCGATGCGCTAAAAGCATCAGGCGTGATGCCTGCCTTCGCCTGGGGCACAGATTCTGTGCGAAAAGGGGTGGCGTCCTTGACATTGGCCGCTGGGGATGCCCGGTTCGGGCTTCAACAGCCAATGAATTAAACGGCACCAAACGAGGCGGATTGCTCGGGCGGTGCCGCTACTCGGCGCCCTGCCAGATTGCTGGGTCAAGCGAAGGTTCGCCAATAGCTGAACAGCAAGTAAGCGGAGGCCGATATCAGTGAAGTGAATGTCATGGCCATGCCGGCGACACGAAATGTGTAGTTTTCATTGGCCTGGCTTACGCCATAAGCATGCAATAAACGTCCGCTCAGCAGGAGCAGGCCAAGTGCGTGAACCAATAGCCCATGGGCGCCCTGCACTTCCGCCAGGTAAATCAGGAACAGGGTGAGTGGCACGTACTCGGCAAAATTTGAATGGACGCGCATGGCACGCAGCATTTGCTCATTCCCGGCATCACCGATCCCGATCCTCAGCCTTCGCCTCAGGCGAAGAGTCCGGATGCTGAGGACTACGAAAAGGAGGGCGAGAAGCGCGGCGTAAAGTGACAGAGTGTTCATGAGGACCGTAGATAGAAGCGGCGGATGGATCGGATGTTCGGCGCAGGCTGATCTCGACGCGCCGGTTCGCTGCTTCTTCTACTTCATCGACCGTCGGGACCAGTGGTTCGCGCTCGCCGCGACCGGCTACTTCCATCGCAGCCTGGAAGCCAGAGGCTTGCAGCATATCTCTCACGGCTTGCGCGCGTTTGAGCGAGAGCTCGTCATTGTCC
>JAYSZS010000249.1:0-1620 GCA_043737935.1 Propionivibrio sp.
CAGATGATCGATCGCGTCGCAGCCAGGCTCGGCCGCACGCTTGTCGAAGTGCCGGTCGGCTTCAAATGGTTTGTCGATGGCTTGCACGACGGCTCGCTCGGTTTTGGCGGAGAAGAAAGTGCGGGCGCTTCGTTTGTCCGGATGGACGGCAGCGCCTGGTCGACCGACAAAGACGGCATGGTCCCGGCATTGCTGTCGGCAGAGATCACTGCGCGCACGGGCCGCGACCCAGGCGAGCGCTACCATGAACTGGCGCGCGAATTGGGTGAATCGGTTTACGACCGTATCGAGGCACCGGCGACCCCGGCACAAAAACAAAGGCTGGCCCAGCTGTCGCCCCAACAGGTGTTGTCTGCAGAACTGGCCGGCGAAAAAATCCAGACCATCCTCACCCATGCGCCAGGCAACGGCGCCCCCATCGGCGGCTTGAAAGTCGTGGCTGAGAGCGGCTGGTTTGCAGCGCGTCCGTCCGGCACCGAAGACATTTACAAAATCTACGCTGAGAGCTTTCGTGATGCGGATCACCTGCACCGCATCCAGGAAGAAGCACAGGCGATCGTCAGTGCTGCGGTGGCGGCATCCACGTAGTAAGCACAGATTACCTCCAGGCAATTACAGATTGGTCATGAGCGAACAAACACAAAT
Organism: Propionivibrio sp.; assembly: GCA_043737935.1. GTDB lineage: Bacteria > Pseudomonadota > Gammaproteobacteria > Burkholderiales > Rhodocyclaceae > Propionivibrio. Next base: position 646 of record JAYSZS010000249.1, read on the forward strand.
CAGCCACCCGAAGGCAGGCTTCTTATGTTCGGATGTCGAGGGGTTCGATTCGTTATCCGAACTGGCCCTGGATATGCGTTCATCGTGGAACCACGCCACCGACCAGGTGTGGCGACAGCTGGATCCGGTGCTGTGGGCGCTGACCCAGAATCCCTGGGTGGTGTTGCAAACGGTGTCGCGTGAAAAACTCCAGCAGGTATTGGCCGAGCCGGCTTTCCGCAAAAATATTGACGATCTGGTGCAAGCCCGGCGCGATGCAGCAGAGGCTCCCGCGTGGTTCCAGCAAACCTATCCGCACGCTCCCCTCAGTTGTGTCGCCTATTTCAGCATGGAATACATGTTGAGCGAGGCCTTGCCGATTTATTCGGGTGGACTCGGCAACGTGGCGGGCGATCAGCTCAAGGCCGCCGGCGATCTGGGCGTCCCGGTGATCGGTGTGGGGCTGCTCTACCAGCAAGGCTATTTTCGTCAGGTGATCGACAAGGACGGCGCGCAACAGGCGCTCTACCCGTACAACGACCCCGGCCAGTTGCCGATCACGCCGCTGCGCAAACCGGATGGCGAGTGGTTGCGCCTGGAAATTGCCTTGCCCGGTTACTCGGTCTGGCTGCGTGCCTGGCAAGTGCAGGTGGGTCGTGTGAAGTTGTATCTGCTTGACAGCAACGACGCTGCAAATTACCCGGCGCATCGCGGCATTACCAGCGAGCTATACGGCGGCGGGCCGGAGCTGCGGCTCAAACAGGAACTGCTGCTCGGTATCGGCGGCTGGCGGCTACTCGCCGCACTCGGCATTGCGCCGGAAGTCTGCCACCTGAATGAAGGGCATGCGGCCTTTGCCGTGCTGGAACGCGCGCGCAGCTTCATGGAGGAAAACGGGCTGAGCTTCGAAGCCGCGCTGGCCGTCACCCGGGCGGGCAACCTCTTCACCACGCACACGGCGGTGGCAGCAGGCTTTGATCGTTTCGCGCCGGCGTT
>JAYSZS010000250.1:0-9325 GCA_043737935.1 Propionivibrio sp.
TCGGCTGGCCCGAGCTGCCGCTGGCGGCCGGGCGCATCCTCACGGGCGACCAGGTCCAGGAGCTTGTTACTGTGCTGCTGGCAAACGGGGAGATCGCCGGCGACGACGCGGGGACAGGACTCACCGCGTCGCGCTGCAAGGCGGCGCTCGCGGCGGCCGGCACCGACCCATCCACCATTGGGCGCGTCACCCCGGCCCTGCTCCTCTGGCTCTCCATCGCCGACGTGCTTGCCGCACCCGCTGATGCGGTCGCCCCTTGGGCCACGGCGCGGCCGCTGCGCCTGACGGAACCCGACGTCATCCAGGGGCGGCTGCGGGAAACCGCGCCGCCGACGCCCGATGCGGTGGCCGCCGAGCGCGCACGGGGGTTGCGGTAGGACTAGGCGGGCCTAGTACCGTGCGCACGCCGGGATAGGCAGAATCGGCTACCGAACGAACCTGTACGCGATAGTATTTCTCGCTATACTGCACAGAGACCGCTCCACAACTTTGTGCCTGCACTCGACATCGACGTGCGGCCGCTCTCGGGGAATTGGCCCGCCAGGGGACCAACCCGACGGCGGCTTTTTTGTTTCCTCCGCGCAGCCGCCCTATGCACCCGATGGTCGAGACCCGCCGCCACGTTCGCCCACCTCTGGCACCGCACGGCGCCAGGGTACTGCTATGCCCGGAAAGGGGGTGATCGCCCCGTCGCCGTTCCGTACGTGTCTCGCCGCGCCCCTCCGCCCATCCTCACCCTCGTGATCTGAAAGGGACTCGCTCCTATGACCACCCAGCCGTTCCCCAAGAACAAGGTTATCTTGTTCGCAGAGATCGACCAGCAGCGCCAAAATCGCGCTGACCAGAAGAAGAACGCCGCCCCACTGGCAGCCATCCGGCGCGTGCGCAACATCGCCAACGGCGCCGACTACACCGTCAGCCTCCAGGTGTCCGCCCCCTACGGTGGCAGCTACCAGATCGACGTGGAGGTTGGCGGCGCACGTGGGGCCGAGATCCTGACCCACGCCCATGCCGGGCAGGGCCTGATCCTAGAGGGCTACCTGAATCGCACCATCGACGTAGATCGTCGCTTCCGCGACTACTCCGACGAGCTATTCGAAGGCATCACCTACCAGGATATGTTCATGACCGTGGAGGCCGTGCGCGCCCGCGAGGGCACCGACCCCCAGGCCACTGGCTCGAATATTTTCCTGGAGGGCGTCGTCGCCGAGCCCCCGGTCTTCTTCCGCCACCCCGAGTTTCCAGAAATCGAGCTGGCTCGCGTCGGCGTGAAAACCCGCTCCAAGGCGGTGCTGAGCGAGGACGGCATCTCGCAGGCGGGGCAGCCCTGCGTCGTGACCGTCACCGTGCCCGTGGATGACGAGGACGCTGCCTATCTCTACCGGCGCGGCAACACGGTGCGGGTGCGCGGGGTGCTGGATCGGCTGGCGATTCGTCAGAACCGCGAGCAGGTGCGCGAGCGCCTTGAGGACATGGAGACGGCCTGGCAGGAGCAGCGCGAGACGATTAAGACCCAGGGCGAGAACGTGGAGCGCACCCTGATGGTGGAGGGCGACCGCTACCTGCGGATGAAGGATCGCATGGAGCGCGGGACGCGCACCATGCTCCTTGCCATCGAGGTGACACCTGTGGCGGGGGCGCAGCCGGCCACGCGTCAGGAGGCGCTGGATGACCGGGAGCGCTTTAATGCGGAGTGGCGGGCCGCACGCGCCCAGCGCCGCGATGAGCAGAAGCAGCGTCGGCGCGACAATATCGCCCGCGAGCAGGCGGCAAAGATCCAGGTGGATGCGCCCCCCACTGCGCTCCCTAGTGGTAACCCCAGCCTTGTTGCGCCCCGCACGCTGCGCCGCAAGCAGGCAGACACGCTGGTGGCGGAGGGGATGCCCACTGCGGAGAGCGCCCTGCCCGCGCTGGAGCCGGTTACGGAGCTCGCGGAGCCGCACACCAATGGGGTGAGCGCGTAGTGAATCGTGCGCGCTGCAGGCGCACCGCGTCCACCTCGTTTGTGGACGCGGTGCCCCTGGCCTTGTTTTTGCGAGTCTCAAGCTCTCTCGCACTTTGCGTCAAGTGGACATCTGCGACTAGGGAATCGGTTCAGCTTAATCATTCCACTTTTGTCTCCAAACAAGGTGACTCTACCGCATCAGAAAGCCGTGCAGCGCGTGCAAACTAACAACCGGGATGGGCAAATATTTCCGATCTCCTTACATTGGTACGCCACCCAGACAGTGGGCCACGCTCTGTGAGCGTTAGCTCACGAGAGGCGCGAGAGCGCATGGCATCACGAGAAAGCTTACCCACGACAACTATAAGTGTAAAGCGTTCTTCGGTAAATTAGCTCCTATGAGCCGCTGCTACTAACGGCTAGTGCAACATAATGCGCGATATGGGCGGTTAGGACTGCCGACCGGGTGTGAGTTGGAAGGAGTTTCAAGTCCTCCTCCACGACTTGACTATGGCGCTTCTTCGACAGCTTTGTCGGAAGGGGTCAGTGAGGCACTGTGGTATCATGTGCGTAGGGCATGCCTGCCATTTCAGCGAGCTTCTGATGGACATCGTGTTCTCGCTTCAAGGCACCGTGTTCGAGTGGGACGACGAGAAGGCCCCGTTGAACCAGGCGCAGCATGGCGTGACCTTTGAAGAAGCCGCGGAAGCCTTCTTCGACCCGTTCTACCAGTACGGTGATGCGACTCCAGCTGCAGTGCAAGAACAGCGCGACTTTGTGCTGGGCTATTCCGTCTCGCTACGCCTCCTGCTTGTCGTCTACACTGAGCGAGGCGACCGAACACGCATCATCTCAGCACGGCCGGCAACGCATGCCGAAAGGAAACTGTATGAGTCAGCCTGAGTTTCCCACTGAGCTGAAGCTACGCCCCCGACCGAACACACCTGTCCAGCTGAAGGTTCCAACCGACACCTACGAGACCATCGAGCAGATTGCCGCCGCTCGCGATATGTCTGTAGACGCATTGATGAAGCTCTACATCGGCCAAGGTTTGCGTCAGGACCTTACGCAACGCTTTGCTGACCGTGTGTTGGACCTGACCGCCCAAGTTCTGGCCCGGCACGGCCAATCACCGGAGCAAGTCGAGGCAATTCTCCGTGAGATCAGAAGCGGCACCGGGTCGTAATCACAAAAACCCTTTCCACTTTTGCCTTGCTGCATATCAAGAGCCCGCGGCCATGTAATTGGCCACGGGTTCGTTGTTTTTGCTTCCTGATGCGTAAAACACAGCTTTAGCTCAGGCTAACCGACCATACCGCGCATTCTCGAACGTAAGAGATTTTTCGTTATACAAGTGGGGGATGTAATTCGCCATTACAACGCAAGATTACTAATACATGCCGTCAGTATTTTTGTTGCAATGCGAGGGGAATAGGTTAGACCTATCTCCCGCAACAAGCTGCCGCACGTTGCCAACGCACAGACCGAGCGAGTTTCTGAGTCGTAGGGGAAGGAATAGTCTACAAGCTCAGAAAGTTACTTACCATAGCGTACTCCGCGCAATCACGGAGCACTCCTCGGCCTCTATGAGAGTCTCGGCTGAGAACCCCGCCCGCTTGCGGCGGGGGTGAAAGCCGTCAGTGCCGCAGCGAGAAAGCCTCCGGCGCTTGTGCCGGGGTTGTTTACTGGGGACCCTGCAAAACCCTTTACACAGCAATAGGTAGCATCACTTGCCCAGCCAATGCGCATAGGCTTGAACGTCGATCATCGGCACGGTTCCACTGAACTGAAGCTGCGAGATCAGCTTGAACAGGAACGCCGTAGCAGGTTTCCCCTCCAGGGTGAAATCGTACGTACCTGTCGCCGGGTTCAACTGGAAATGACCGCAGGCGGCGATACATCCCATGTCAAGGCGACCAATCGCATCTCCCTTGGCCAGCGCTGCTTCAAGCGGCGCGCCGCACGGCGGATTCCAGTCACTGTCAAAGGCCAGGATACCACCCAGAATAGGAATGAGCGGTTTTGCCGGATACACACCGCCTGCATGGGGGATCGGCAGGCTTGTCCGATGCAGACGCCGAACGCTCGCGACCTTGCCCTGTGCATACTCGACTTGGGCGGCATTAATCGACTGCTTGGCCTCGAATACGGCATAGACACTTTCGGCGGGAATAATGACTTGCCCTTCATAACGGAAGATGAAAGGCGAGTATTGCCGATCGAATACGACCACGTCGATCTGATCGCTGAAAACACCCTGGCTATCCACGACGTGAGCCGTTTCCGCTTGGTAGCGTTGCGGCAGGTACTGCTTGAGAAGCTGCAACCAGACCCGTTCGCTTGCATCGCCCTTCGTGCCTGGATGGCCAAAGGTCTTGCGGCATGTTTCGAGCCGCTGCTGAATGTCGTCGTGCAGCCCCGCAAGAAGCTGTGACAAAGACCAGGTCGTCATGAATTCTTCTCCTGAAAGGGGGGTGTCGGCGTTATACTATGGGCGATCTCGAGTGCGCGCACCGGATCGACCGGCTGCAACGGGTAGGCGTCCAGAATGATCGCCGGCACGAGGCGCTGGGTGAGATCCGAAAAGGTAAACCCGTAGTCGCCGGACTTCTGCGAACCGGTGACGGACACCAGGGCCTCGATCTGCTGCTGGGAAAATCCGAGCTGCTCTAACATAGGGGTCAGCACGACCCGGCGCTGCGCATCGGTCGGCCGACCAAAAGTGAGAATGTCGGCCGCGCGCCGCTTGACCGCCGGATCAAGGGCGTCGAGACGGTTCGTACACATGATGACGGCCGCCGGCAGCTTGCCATTGCCGAGCCGATCGATGCCCCGGATGAAGGCATTGACGCCGGCGCGATCCTCATGGTGCATCTGGGCGGCCTCGCGTGACTGCGCGAGCGCGTCGGCCTCGTCAACCAGCAGAATCACACCGCCCCGAGCCTTACCCGAACTGCCTTTCAGCTTCGTGGCCTCAGCGACGGTGTGCTCGAAGGCCACCGACAGCAGCTGCGTCATCTCACCGACCCGCCCCTGCCCACGTGTCGATAGGCTGAGCGGGAAGAGGGTCAGTTCGATATCTTCCTGCCTCGCGACGGCATCGCCGATCGTCTCTGCCAGTTCGGTCTTACCCGACCCGACATCCCCCGCAAGCACGACCAGTGGTGGACGGCGCAGAACGGTGTCAAGCAGACTGCTCGCGCCGGCATGGTGTCGCTTCATCCAGGTTTCGAGACCGGCCGGATTGATGAGCAACCCCAGAATCTTGGTCAGGCGGCTTTTCTGGTCATCAAGGCCGACAAGCCGCGCCAGCCGATCCCGAGGGCCGAAATCCGGATAGTTCAGACGTCGCTCGAACAGCGTGTCGAGGGAAGGCATGGTGCTCATGAGTAGCTCCTCACGGTTGAGCGATCGAGCGCCCGCCCACCGGACGAATAGGTGCGATCGCTGGTGAGGTACCCGTTGATACCTGGTTCAGGCGCGCCGCTGCGATAAAACGGCATCCGCTCCTTGAAGACCTCCTGCTGCGCCTGCGTTAGGTTGTTCCAGGCGGCGCTATAGGTCAGGTAGCTGGAAAACGATGCACCCGTGATATTGGCTCCCGGCCGAATGCGGCCCGGGTCGTCGTCGCTGGCCGACATATCGGAAAGGTCGCGGGCCGTATAGCGCAGCGTCGGCTCAATCCACTGACCGTCACGTTTGAAGCCCAGAGTGAGCGTACCGAGATACCCTGCCTTCAGCAGCTCGGTGGCTTCCGTCTCGTACTTTGCAATCATATCGTCGCCGGGCAGGCCGTACAGCCGTTGCAGACGCTTTAGATCGGTGGCAACCTTGGCCGCTAAGTGCTTGGCATGGGTCAGCGTGAAGGTCGTGGTTTCGGTAAGGGTGTAGCTGTAGCTCATTGTTCTCTCAGGCTGGAAAAGACGGCCCGAAGACCTTCTGCCAGTAGTAAACGGTCAATTCCTTGGTCGGGGCTGCTAGGGCAGCATCTATGGCATCGCCGGCGTCCAAGGCGGCCTCAACGATGGCATCGGCCTGCGCGCTGGTATACAGCCGACTGACATTGTTCTCGGCGTTCACGGGATCGATTATCTGCACGGGCTCGGTGAACGCGCCGACCGTGCTGGGCTTGTAGTAGTCGCTGAAGACGATCCGCTCGCGCATGTTCGAGGTGGCCACGTAGGTGAAGAAGTGCTGCAGCGCCTCGGGGTAGTCCGACAAGTCGAGGCCCTGATCGCACAGCTTTGAGAGAATCATCTCGATCATGAATGACTTGAAGCGGAACCCATCGCATTCCTTCTTCATGAGCCGCGCCCAGAACTTGATCAGCCGGGCCACCTGGGCGAAATGCGTCTCCTGGGCGCGCTTGCGCTTGCGGGTGAACTCAAGGTGCAGCGGGATGCTGGTCTTCAGGAACGACCCATCGTCTTGGCTGACGAGGTTGCCATACCATTGCGGGTCGTGGTCGTAGAGGATCGGCACGACGTCGATATCGAGGCCTGTACCGCGAAATGATACGCACACACTATAGGTCTGTGGCTTCACCTGGTCAGGGCTGAAGTTGGGGAAGGCCTTGCGCAGGCGCTCGGCCAGGTAGTCTAGAAGCGCCTTTATCTCATGCGGCGCGGAGGCGCCGTTGATATAGCAGGCGACGTCGATATCGTTGAGCGAGCGAAGTGCTGTGCCCTTAGCCAGGCTACCCGAGAGGAGCATCTTTTTCAGCGTGAAATCTGGATGCTCGGACAAGTAGCCTTCCAGCTTGTCGCGCAGTCGCCCCGCCTGCGCCCGGTATTCATCGGCCTTGTCTTTCGGCAGGTTGACCCTGTCCTTTGCGAACTGGACGATGTCGTCGTGATCGATGTGTTGCCGTCCCAATCTTTCCCCCTTATGAGCGTCGAATCGCAGAGCTAGAATGCTTAGAATGGGTTATAACCGATTGTTGTGACAGAAGGTGTCACAAAACCCTCGTATTTAGAAGGGTTTAGGCAGGAACTATATCGGTAGTGCCTGCCCTCCCCGGAGCCTTTGGCTGGCATAAAGCCGGACGCCACCGTCCGGCTTTCGACTACTTGCCCTTCCTAGTGGTCTGCGTGTACGTCGTGCTCGGGTTTTTCTTCACGGTGCTCTTCTTGACGAAGCGGCCCGTTTTCGCGCTTTTGTTGACCTTTCGCGGTATGTGCCATCACCTCCTTCCTGTGATAGTATTGCGTTCTGATTTCCTATGCGGCTGCCGGCGACCTTCGCGGACATTTCGCTGACAGCGTCGCCGACCTTGCCGACATAGTGCTCTAATTTCCTATGCGGGAGTCAGGGGCATCCTCGGACATTGCATCGTGATGTCCGCAATCTCGGTTCTTTCCCGCATAGGTTAATAGGAAGGATGTTCTACTATTGGATCAGGCTGTCGCTACCGTCGTCGCCGCCCGCAGTCGTGACGAAACCGAAAGTGCGATTCTCGCTTTCACCGAAGAAGACCAACTGCGCTTGCGCAAGGTCAGCTGGTACTATGCGTCTCGGCACCCGATTGAAGCGGAGGATCTGCTTCAGGAGGCCATTGCGCGCGCGCTCGACGGCAGCCGGAAGTGCCCGGTCAATGTCAGCGTCGTCAAGTTTCTTGCCGAAGCCATGCGCAGCATTGCCCACGGTGAAAGCGAGAAATCCGAAAATCGACCCGTCACTCTCTCGTTGGCTGGCGTCATCGAGGAGAAAGACGAGACCCTTGATCCTCCGGACACGTCTCCCAGCATCGAGGAAACCATGATTGAAGAGGAGAAAGCCGCAGTTCTCCACGACAGCATTCTTTCCCTCTTCGAGGAGGGCACACCAGCACGCGATATGGTGGAAGGAATGATGGACGACTGGAGCGCAGAGGAACTGCGCGAAGTGATGGGCCTGGACAAGACAGCCTATGCCAGCATGCGCAAGCTAATTCGCCGCAGGCTCAACAAGGCATACCCAGAGGGATGGAGCCATGACTGAAAATAGGAAGTCCAAGCAACAAGCGCTTGACCGGCTGGCCGATGCCCTTGTCGAAGACATTCTGAACGCATCGCCTGAAGAGATACTGGCCGAGTTCGAGGAAGATCACGGCGGAGCCGAGCGACACGTCACCGAGATGCGCGCGCTGATCGAGAAAAGCGTCGCGAAGGCCAACAAGCACCGACTCGCCGCCGCGAAGGCCGGTGCTGCGGCAAGCCGCGCCCCCAGCAAAGGCACAACCACCCCGATCGACATCACCGAGGCGCGTCGTCTTATGAGCACCTTAACGCCTGCACAAAAACTCACGCTCGCCGCTCGTAAGGAAAGTGAGCAGTCCGAAGGCGATCTTCTCAGCATGATCGAGGATCTCCGCGAGCTGGGAGTTCTCTCGGCCGATGACGACAGCGATGGAAAGCCCTGATGTCGTTCACCCCAGCCGAGCGGCTTTTGAAAAGACTGGGAATTACCGAGCCAGACGAAATTGACCTTGAAGCGATTGCCTTTGACGTAGGCGCGCGTATCCGTTACCGTGCTCTCGACGGCTGCGAGGCCCGCATCGTTGGCCATGGCGACAGCGCGATCATCAGTATCAACGCCAGAAGTTCGTTTCAACGTCAGCGTTTCTCGATCGCGCATGAACTAGGGCATTGGGAGCACCATCACGGCCAGCGGCTAGTTTGCCGCGTGGAGGGACGACAGAGCGCGCTTGCATCAGAGCGCCTTGCCGACTCCTACGCCGCGAATCTCCTGATGCCCCATTATCTATTTCGGCCGCTCGCCCGCGAACAGGGGAAGCTGACTTTCAAAGCAGTGAGCGAGCTAGCCGACATCTTCACCACCAGCCTTACCTCCACGGCTATCCGTCTTGTGGAAAGCAACCATTTCTCGGCATTGCTCATATGCCACAACAGGGACGGCCGGAGATGGTTCACACGAGCACCGAGTCTGGCCGAGCATTGGTTTCCCAAGAACGAACTTGATACGGCGAGTTCTGCCTTTGAGGTGGTCTACGGCACCCGGCAGAGTGACCCCCTGCCCCACAAGATAAGAACTGATGCGTGGTTTGACTGCTGGGAAGCCCGTGGGTACGATATACACGAACAGACTATGCGGGTGGGCGACGGCGAGATCCTGACCATTTTGCTACTCACCGACCAGCGCATGTTAGAGAACAAGGACAGTTCTTCTCCCAGAAAATTCCGATAAAGGCCCTCATGGTATCACGCTAGATCTTACCTTGGTGCAAAACGTTTTAACGTGAGCTGACTTTTGCATAGTATTCAAGGTAATTTAGTAAAGTATTAAGAATGCGCGTTCTGACAGCTCAGCCGTTCTAGGCATCAGAGCGCGCCATTCCCAGGCTCTTCGCCCGCCCTCGAGTGGTCATACAGGCGCAGGCGC
>JAYSZS010000251.1:0-1613 GCA_043737935.1 Propionivibrio sp.
ATTTCGTCTCGCGGCGTGCCGACTGGTCGGCCGACGACCTCTTCTCATCGCCCGGTCCGCGCCAGTTATGGGGTACTGCGGCATTCCAGCAGCCGATCAGCGTGGCGCTGAACTCCGGTTGCGATTCGCTGGCCTTCAAGATCGGCTGATCCGGCGGATCGCTCAAACCTGCCACCCACAATTACGGGTGGCTTTTTTACGTCTGCCGGTGCGCCGGGTTTCGGTGGTTGTAAACGGCTGCTGACTACTGGCCGGCTACTTGGCTGCTTTCGGCGGGAAGTTCGCGTCGTAAAGGTTCTGCATCTGGCGCAGCTTGAGCAGGCCGTAAAACAGGGTCATCACCATGACGATGACCAGCGCGCTGACCAGCGCCTTTCAAGCCCAAGGCGCCTGTCGCTAATTCAGCCCGCAGGCAATCTTCCAGAGCTTATGTTCCATCGACGACTCGGACATCGAATACCAGCCTTGCGCCTCGTTGTCATCCGCGACCACCTCGGCGCCGTTGCCCATGGCACCGGCGTAGGACGTTGATGAAAGGTACTTTTCCCGTTTGCCGATGCAATCGTAGGCCGTGCGCACGCTCGTCGACAGGTACGCCGGCAAGCCCTCATCACGCTGTGGTTCACTCCAGCGTACGAGGTGTTCAAGCTGTGCCGTATCGCCGCTTCTGCGAACGCTCGACCGTTCGACAAACACCCGTATCCCGTCCTCGAATTTTTCTATCTCGACCCATTCGGCATGCACCTCGCCAATCAGCAAGGCCAACGCTAGGGTCAGGGCGAATCGTTTCGTCGTTTTCATGGGCTCACATTGTAACGCTCAAAGGGAATGGAAACCCGCCTGAAAGCTCAACCCTGTTAAATGCGTCATATTATGCTATATGGATTTTGTGATTGAGTTATTGTTGTGCGGCGTAACAGCAGGTATTTTTAACTTATGGTTAAGTTCTGGTTGTCGCCAAACGGCCATTTCCGGTTATTGATGACACTCAATATAGAATCATTGTCGAGCGCTTCGCTCATGGTGACTCTCATTCAGTGACACAGGGGGTATCCTGTCTCCACTATGGCAGGCATCAATGAACGGTAAAACTCAAATATTCGGCTCAGGGGTAGTTGCGGCGCTCGGTTCAGCACTGCTCTTTGGCGCCAGCACGCCGCTGGCGAAAATGCTGTTGCGCGATATCGAACCCTGGCTTCTGGCAGGACTGTTCTACCTCGGATCTGGTATTGGTCTGACACTGTGGCGCGTGCTCACCCGTGCCGTACCTGTCCGTCTTTCTCGAGGGGAAACTGGCTGGTTGGCGGGGGCCATCCTTTCAGGTGGAGTGGTTGGCCCTGTCCTCTTACTGTTTGGTCTAACAGGCATGCCGGCCTCAGGTGCAGCCCTGCTGTTGAATGCAGAGGGGGTTTTCACAGCATTGCTGGCCTGGATAGTCTTCAAAGAGAACTTTGACCACCGAATTGTGCTCGGCATGACAGCTATTGCCGCAGGCGCTGTGGTGCTGAGTTGGCCAGGGGAGGCTCAGTTTGCCGGTGCGCTGCCATCCTTGGCGATACTGGGGGCTTGCCTAGCCTGGGGCATCGACAACAATCTGACGCGCAAGGTCTCTC
>JAYSZS010000252.1:0-9283 GCA_043737935.1 Propionivibrio sp.
AGCAAACCGGAGACCACATGAAAGCGACACAGCAGCTTCACGATCTGGGGCAAAGCCTCTGGCTCGACCATATTTCGCGCGCACTACTGACGAGCGGCACACTCAACCGTTATATCAAAGAGTTTTCGGTAACGGGGCTCACCTCGAACCCGACCCTCTACGATCAGGCCATCACCCAGGGGGATGATTATGATGAAGCCATTGCCTGGAAGTCGGCTGAAGGTAAATCCGGCGAGGAGTTGTTCTTCGAACTGGCTTTGGAAGATCTGATCCAGGCCGCCGATCTTTTCCGGCCGATCCACCGCGCTACGGACGGTAAAGACGGCTGGGTGTCGCTTGAGGTGTCGCCCTTGCTGGCCAATGACGCCGCCGGCACTATCAAGGCGGCAGCACAATTGCATGCCCGTGCACAACGGCCCAATCTTTTCATCAAGATACCGGGCACCCCGTCCGGCATTGCGGCCGTCGAGGAGTCGATTGTGGCGGGGGTGCCGGTGAACGTCACCCTGTTGTTCTCGCGCGAGCACTATGTCGCGGCGGCTGAAGCGTATATGAGCGGCCTCGAGCGACGCCTTGCCGCAGGGCTCGCTCCGGATGTGGCCAGCGTCGCCTCGATATTCGTCAGTCGCTGGGATGCGGCCGTCACCGACAAGGTTCAGGATGAGTACAGAAACCGTCTGGGCATTGCCGTCGCCATGCGCACCTACAAAGCTTACCGCGACCTGCTGGCGTCACCGCGCTGGCAAAAGCTGGCCGCGGCGGGCGCACGTCCGCAACGCCTGTTGTGGGCCAGTACCGGCACCAAGGATCCAGCCGTTCCGGACACGCTTTATATTCAAGCGCTGGCGGCTCCGGATACCATCAACACCCTTCCCGAAAGGACGCTGCTGGCGTTTGCCGACCATGGCACGGTCACCGATGTTCTGCCGCCGGATGAGGGTTATGCCGAAGCGGTGATTGCGGAATTTATCCGCGAGGGCATAAACGATGAAGCGCTGGCCGCCGATCTCCAGCGTCAAGGTAGCGAAGCCTTCGCCAGGTCATGGCGCGACCTGATGTCAAGCCTGGGAACGAAAACCGGAGAATCACGGGGCGCGGATGAATAATGCCGCGGATCGCCCCGTAAAAACGATGATCCCGAAGGCTTCATCTCAAAAATTCAGTCTCTGCTCAATCGGGAAAGCAAGACCATGAAAACCAACACCCTCGCACCGGAACTGCTCGTGCAACTCGATGCCTACTGGAGAGCCGCCAACTACCTGTCGGTCGGCCAGATTTATCTTTATGACAATCCCTTGCTGAAGCGGCCGCTGGCGCTTACCGACGTGAAGCACATGTTGCTCGGTCATTGGGGAACGACCCCAGGTCAGAACTTCATCTATGTGCACCTGAACCGGGTCATCAAGAAATACGACATCAACATGATTTACGTTTCCGGGCCAGGGCACGGTGGCCCGGCCCTCGTGGCAAACACCTACCTCGAAGGCACTTATAGCGAGGTCTATCCCGATATTAGCCAGGACGAGGCCGGTCTGAGGAAGCTTTTTATCCAGTTTTCGTTTCCTGGCGGTATTCCAAGCCATGTCTCGCCGGAATGTCCCGGATCGATCCACGAAGGCGGCGAACTGGGCTATTCGCTCAGCCATTCGTTCGGCGCCGTGTTCGATAATCCGGAGCTTGTCGTGGCCTGCGTCGTTGGCGATGGCGAAGCCGAAACTGGCCCGCTGGCCACGGCCTGGCATTCGAACAAGTTCCTCGACCCGGCTACCGATGGCGCGGTATTGCCGATCCTGCATCTCAATGGCTACAAGATTTCCAACCCGACGATCCTCGCCAGAATCAGTCAGCAAGAACTCGATCAGTTGTTGCATGGTTATGGCTGGACGCCTTATTACGTTGAAGGGGATGACCCGGTGCTGATGCATGAATGCATGGCCGCAACGCTTGACAAGGCGATGGAACAAATCAGACAAATCCAGAAAGACGCGCGCACCAAGGGCCAGACCATACGTCCGCGCTGGCCGATGATCGTCCTCAAATCACCCAAGGGCTGGACCGGTCCGAAAGAGGTCGATGGGCATCAGATTGAAGGGAGCTTCCGTTCGCATCAGGTGCCACTCTCCGATCCGGCCACCCACCCCGAACATCTGCAACTGCTGGAAGCGTGGCTCAAAAGCTACCGGCCAGAGGAACTGTTCGACGTACAGGGTCGCCTGAAAGCTGAACTGGCTCAACTCGCGCCCCAGGGGGAACGTCGTATGGGGTCGAATCCGCACGCCAACGGCGGCATTCTGCTGCGCGATCTGCGCCTGCCGGATTTCCGTGATTACGCGGTCAACGTGACCTCACCGGGGGTGCGCGGCGTGGGCGACACGCATGCGTTCGGGCCTTTTCTGCGCGATGTGTCAAAGCTTAACGATCAACAACGAAATTTCCGTGTCTTTGGCCCCGACGAGACCTTGTCCAACGGTCTGGAAGCTCTTTTTGAAGTAACCAGCCGCCAATGGGACGCCGCAACGGCAACGAACGATGAATACCTTGCGCCCACCGGTCGGGTCATGGAAATGCTCAGCGAACACCAGTGTGAAGGTTGGCTCGAAGGCTATCTGCTTACCGGGCGGCATGGCGTGTTTAACAGTTACGAAGCCTTCATCCACATTATCGATTCAATGTTCAACCAGCATGCCAAGTGGCTTAAAGTCACCTCACGGCTGGCGTGGCGAAGAAAAATCGCTTCGCTGAATTACCTGCTGGCTTCACATGTCTGGCGCCAGGATCACAATGGTTTTACCCACCAGGATCCCGGCTTCATCGATCACGTCGTTAACAAAAAGGCCGAGATCGTCCGTGTTTACCTGCCGCCGGATGCCAATTGCCTGCTCTCGGTCATGGATCACTGCCTGCGCAGCCGCCATTACGTCAATGTCGTGATTGCGGGCAAACACCCGGCACCGCAATGGCTGTCGATGGACGACGCTGTCAGACACTGCACTGCGGGCATCGGGATCTGGCCTTGGGCCAGCAACGACCAGGGGAGGGCGCCCGACGTGGTCATGGCCTGCTGTGGCGATGTTCCCACGCTGGAGACACTGGCCGCTGTTTCTATTCTGCGCGAGCATTTGCCCGATCTGAAAATCCGGGTGGTCAATGTCGTTGACCTCATGAAGCTGCAACCTCAAGCGGAGCACCCACACGGTTTGAGCGATATGGATTTCGACGAGATTTTTACCCTTGACAAACCGGTCATCTTCGCCTTCCATGCCTACCCGTGGCTGATCCACCGGCTGACCTATCGCCGCACCAACCACGACAACATCCACGTTCGCGGTTACAAGGAGGAAGGCACCATCACCACGCCCTTCGACATGACGGTGCTCAACGATCTGGATCGTTTTCATCTGGTGATGGATGCCATCGACCGATTGCCCCAGACGGGCGTCGAAGGCCTGCACCTCAAGCAGTTGCTCAAGGGCAAGCTTTTCGAGCACAAGCAATACATCAACAAGCACGGTGAAGACATGCCGGAAATCCGGAACTGGGAATGGGGCTGAAGGGACTCAAGGGATTCAAGGGACTCAAGGGACTCAAGGGATTCAAGGGACTCAAGGGACTCAAGGGGATCAAGGGCTCAAGGGGCTCAAGGGCTCAAGGGGATCAAGGGGATCAAGGGGATCAAAACCATCCTGAGCTCCGAAGCGGGAGGAGGAGTCGGGCCATCATTATTTCTGTGTGCGTTGACGCACAGCACCGATGGTCGGGCGCGGGCGCCCTTTGTCCGTTAAGTAATCATCGCGTTGTGTTAACCGCTAAAAAGGATTGACATGAATATCATGCAGGTTGACGTAGCCATCATTGGTGCGGGGACGGCGGGCCTGGCGGCGTATCGTGCCGTCAAAGCCGCTGGAGCGAGCGCCGTGATTATCGAAGGTGGCGAGTATGGCACCACCTGCGCGTGTGTCGGCTGCATGCCGAGCAAGCTGCTGATTGCCGCTGCCGATGCCGCGCAGGCGGTGAGAAAGGCCCCTGGCTTTGGTGTCCATGTCGATGTTGGCATGCGCATCGATGGGCGCGAGGTCATCGATCGGGTCCGGCGCGAGCGCGAGCGCTTTGTCGGGTTGGTGCTGCGCGACGTGCAAACGATACCCGAGGCGGAGCGTATCCGCGGTCAGGCGCGTTTCGTCAATGACCATACGCTTGAGGTCGCTGAGCATACCCGGATCGCCAGCAAGAGTATCGTCATCGCTACCGGTTCGCGCGCCGCCCCGCTGGATTCTTACCCGGGCCTGGGCGAGCGCCTGATCACCAACGACGATGTGTTCGACTGGCACGATCTGCCCAAAGCTGTGGCCGTTATCGGCCCCGGAATTATTGGGCTCGAACTGGGCCAGGCGCTGCATCGTCTGGGTGTCCGGGTGGCAGTGCTCGGTCGCGGCGGCCGCGTCGGTCCGCTCGGCGATCCGGAGATCCTGGATTGCGCCATCGCGACTTTCAACGAAGAATTCGTTCTGGAGCCCGACGCGCACATTGTCTCCCTGCAGCGAGACGGTGAGCGTGTCGCCCTGCAACGCACCGCTGCCGATGGTGTGCAAGTGACCGAGTGTTTCGATTTTGTCCTGGCCGCGACCGGTCGCACGCCCAATGTGACGGGAATCGGTCTCGAACAGACTACGCTCGAGCTTGACGCCAAAGGCGTGCCTTCGTTCGATCCGGCGACCACGCGCACGGTGAGCGCTGACCGGGCCAGTCCTGTTTTCATCGCCGGCGATGCCAGCAACTTCATTCCTCTGCTGCATGAGGCCGCCGACGAGGGTCGCATTGCCGGCAGGAACGCTGCGCGACTCGCGCTCGGCAAACCGGTGCAAGCCGGCGTGCGCCGCGCGCCGCTCGGTATCGTGTTCACCGATCCGCAGATCGCCATTGTGGGTGGCGGATTTCCTGCGCTGAAACCCGCTTCCTTCGCTACCGGGCAGGTCAGCTTCGCGGATCAGGGCCGGGCGCGCATTCTGCTCAGGAACCGGGGCCAGCTCAATGTCTATGGCGATCTGGCCAGTGGCCGCTTCCTGGGAGCGGAAATGCTGGCGCCAGCTGCCGAACATCTGGCGCATCTGCTGGCCTGGGCGCTGCAGAACGAAATGACTGTCAGCCAGATGCTCGAAATGCCGTTTTACCACCCGGTCATCGAAGAAGGATTGCGTACCGCCCTGCGTGATCTCAACATCAAACTGCGTGCCGCGTAGGCCAATTAAAGCGGCGGCACAGGCAAGGGCAAAGACAAGAGCAATAATTTTCAGGCTATGTGCGACGACGCACAGAATCGGCAGCACTTTAAGGTGAGAATCAATCTTGAGAGTAGCATCTACAGATAACCAGACGATGCTGTAATCGGTACTCAATACTGGTCAAGGATCGATTCGGGTTTGTGCTGCCCAGTAGATGAATTCAATCTGGAAAGGAAAATTATCATGCTCTATACCATCGCCGTCGTTCTCATCATTCTGTGGCTCCTGGGGTTGGTCACTTCTTACACCATGGGCGGTTTTATCCATATTCTCCTGATTGTCGCCATCGTATCTATCCTGCTCAGGGTCATCAGCGGGCGCGGTCTAAACTGAGCGCTCCGAGGCTCTTGGTCTTGAACAAAGTTAATGAGAATAAGCCATGATTAACGTCAGATTACTTATGCTTTCCCTGGTAGTGTCCGGGTTTTCAGCACTTGTCATCACCATCGTCCGTCGTACCCGGAATCTGGAAACAAGACAGATTGCCAAGGATTTGAGCGCCTGGGAGTCCGAGGGTGGAAATCTGGCCCCTTCCAGGGCACGGGTCGAGCCAGGCTTTAAGGCCACGCCGGATACAAACAAGGGGCAATCATGAACAAGATACAAATTCTGGGTATTGTGGGCAGTTTGCGCAAAAACTCCTTCAACCATTTTGCACTCCAGGCGGCGCAAAAACTGGTGCCGGACTGTGCCGTGCTGAGCCTGATCGATCTGTATGGGATTCCGGTCTTCAATCAGGATGGTGAGAAGACGCCACCTGCCGCTGTTGTTGAATTCAGGCGACGGATTCTGGCGGCCGATGCCATCCTGTTCGCCACTCCGGAGTACAACTACTCAGTACCCGGCGTGCTGAAGAACGCTATCGACTGGGCGTCGAGACCCTTCGGAGAAAGTGTCTGGCCGGGCAAGCCATCGGCGGTGATGGGAGCTTCGGTCGGGGGTCTGGGAACGGCCCGGGCGCAATACCATTTGCGGCACATCCTCGTCGCACTGGACATGCCTGTCGTCAATCAACCGGAAGTGATGATCGGCAATGCCGCACAGCGCTTTGACGCGGACGGCAGACTGAGCGATGAGCCGACCCGGCAGTTCATTCGAAAACTCCTGGGCGAACTGGTGCAACTCGTCAAAATCGGCAAGCCCGGCCTCAGCAAGGCGGCCTGAGTTTCGATCTGCGAAAAGATTAATGCGCAGCGAATATATGGCACCGTGCAGGGTTATACTTGATGCTGCTTTGTGGCGCCCTGATAGGTTGTGAAAAAATGCTCTAACCCCCACCCGGGTGTCGTAAAGTGGCAAAGGTGAGGCAAAGAATTCTGTTGCTAACAATGGGTTAACTTAGCGATTTCTTTGCCCCTTTGCCCCTTTGCCCCTTTGCCCCTTTGCCCCTTTGCCCCTTTGCGGTGGATTTTGATTTTTTCACAGCCTCCGGAATGCGCTATAGGCAACTTTGCCGAGGACCTCGATGGAATTCAAGGACTATTACAAGATCATGGGGGTAGCGCGCGACGCGACCCAGGATGAAATCAAGCGTGTCTACCGCCAACTGGCGCGCAAGTATCATCCCGATGTCAGCAAGGCTCCCGATGCCGAGGTGCGTTTCAAGGAACTTGGCGAGGCCTACGCCGTACTCAAGGATCTTGAAAAACGCGCCGCCTACGATCAGTTGGGCAGCCACTGGAAAGCCGGTCAGGATTTCCGTCCGCCACCCGAGTGGTACGCCGGCTTCGAGTTTTCCGGCGATGGATATGGCGATGCAGGCGGCAGTGCGGCCGATTTCAGCGACTTTTTCGAAGCGCTCTACGGGCGCGGTTCTGCGAGCGGAGGCCGAGGCCGCACAGCGTATCATGCACGCGGCGAAGATCACCACGCCAGGGTGCTCATTGACCTCGAAGATGCCTACACCGGGTCTACGCGCACCATCACCTTGCAGACGCCTGAAGCCGATGCACAGGGGCACGTATCGATGCGTGCGCACAAGCTGAATGTGACGATTCCGCGTGGTGTTCGCGCCGGGCAGCATATCCGGCTGGTCGGACAAGGATCACCGGGTTTAGGGCAGGGCAAGCCCGGTGACCTCTATCTGGAAATCGGTTTTAACCCGCATGCGCACTATCGCGTTGAGCAGCGCGACGTGTATCTCGATCTGCCCGTCGCGCCCTGGGAAGCCGCCCTCGGCGCTACGGTGAAAGTTCCCACCCCGAACGGTATGGTCGAGCTGAAGATTCCGCCGGGTACTGTCGCGGGCAGCAAACTGCGACTGAAAGGTCGCGGCATTCCCGGCAGCACGCCAGGTGATTTTTACGCGTCCCTGCAACTCGCCTTGCCAGCGGCTGATAGTGAAGCAGCCAAAGCCTTTTACCTCAACATGGCCGAGCAGTTCACAACCTTCAACCCGCGCAGCGGACTGGGAGTGTAATCATGGAGAACGATAAAACCGAGTTTCGGAGCAGGCCAACGCCGGACTCATCAGCGTCAAGCGCAGCGACCGAAATCCGGATGCTGCCGCAACTGAGCGGAATCATCCTCGAGGAACTGAATGAACTGACGCTGGCCGAGCTTTGCCGCGCCTGTGCAGTTCATTCTGAATGCATTGTCGAACTGGTCGAGGAAGGGGTGCTCGCGCCGCTCGGGCGTGAGCCTCATCGCTGGCGTTTCAGCGGCGTTCATATGCGCCGTGCCACGGTGGCCCTGCGCCTGCAACGCGATCTTGGCGTCAACCTTGCCGGGGCCGCACTGGCCCTGCAATTGCTCGATGAAGTCGAAGCCCTGCGCACACGACTCAGGGTAATGGGCGGTTATTGATCCGGCCAGGCAACCCAACCCGGATTTTTATCTTAGCTGTCGATTTCCGTGATTGACGAGCAGCAAGAATGCTGTCTGGATGCGCGGGAGAGCGGCGGTCATACGTCGCAAGCTTGCAGCCCGGCACCTCAAAGCGGGCCGCAAATTTTCAATTGCGTCCCGCTTTGCTGAAACATCAGTCTCTTCAGTCGGAAATAACTACTTCATGTCAAAAAATGATCATTTGTAGTAGCCCACAGCGCATACTTGGTCACCGATCTTGGTGAAGTAGCTTAATTTGCGCGCCAGCGGCTCCGTTGTACCCGGACGTGGCCACATGTAGGAAACCTCGGAGATCTTTCCTTCCTGCGCGTTCTTGTACATTTCCTCGCCGATCATCTTGCCCTCCTTGTCCTTCAGATCCTTGAGGCTCTTGCCGGTCAACGTCGGGTGGGCCGTGAAGTTCCCGTCGGTTCCACCGCAGAACGGGTAAAGATCGCGATCCTTGAACCCGCCCTCGCCCTTGGCGAACTGCGTCAATGCACCGGTCTTGTTCGCCTTTACGGCGGCGACGGCTTTTTCGAGCATTGCTTTCGCTTCAACCGCTGTGCCGTAATCGGCAGCGAAAGAAGTGCCCGTTATCAGGGCCCCAGTGATCGTGCCCAGAAATATTTTCTTCAACATGTCCTGCTCCTTTAGTTGTGGTTGATGATTGGAAAAACATATCGCCCTACGGCGACGATGTGACAATAAAACGCCTTAAAGAAAATGGATGTAAATTTCACTGATACCGCCGGAAATGGAGTTGACGGTCAAATTTAACCGTTGGAATCGTATCGAAAGTTTCCAAAAAAATGAAAAATGCCTTTATTGTTTCCAAATCACATAAAGTTAGATGGGCCTGAAGCAGTTTCGGCATCAGGCACCTCACCGGCTTCTCACTAGAGCAGTCGTCTATCAAATATTGGGGATAAACGACGTTAACAACTTTACGACGTACTTGCTATCAGGTGACGCTTACTTGCGACGTAACATTCCGACGATAAGCGATACAAGAAAGAGCAAGATAAAAATGTAGAAAAGGATTTTGGCGATCCCCACGGCGCTGGCCGCAATACCGGTAAAGCCCAGCAGTGCAGCTACCAGCGCGATGATTAGAAAAACTACAGCATAATGCAGCATTTTCATTCCTTTCGTAGTCACCCGGTCAAGCGCTCATC
>JAYSZS010000253.1:0-1606 GCA_043737935.1 Propionivibrio sp.
GAGGCCTGCGAATCGCTCATGCGCTGAAAGGTTTCCTCGCTCAGGGCATCGAGGCTAACCGTCAAACGCGTCAGCCCCGCATCCTTCAAGGCCTGTGCCTTCCGGGACAGGAGCAGGCCGTTGGTGGTCATGGCGATTTCGATGGGCTGGTTTTCCCTGCTGCGCAGCCCGGCCAGCGCGGCGATCAGGTCTTCGACGCTGTGTCTGAGCAGCGGCTCGCCGCCGGTCAGGCGAATCTTATGTACGCCGAGTTGCACAAAAACGCCGGCGAGTCGCACGATCTCTTCAAAGCTGAGCAACTCGGCACGCGGCAGAAAAACAAAATCCTTGCCGAAAATTTTGCGCGGCATGCAGTAGCTGCAGCGCAGATTGCAGCGGTCGGTGACCGATATACGCAGGTCGCGTAGCGGGCGCTGCAGGGTATCGGCGATGAACGGCTCTGGTCTGTTGTCATTGATCACGTTGAAATCCCGTCCAGCCGGAGCGAGTTTGTGAGAAACGCGAGTAGGTCGATATATTGTAGCAACGCACCGACGATCATTTTCCGATCCCGATCAAAATTGGCGATGAATATCATCGGTCCGGGATGACAGGCTTGGTGTGCGTCACTGCTGGGAATGGCAATGGCCCGGAATCCCGATGAGCGAGGCCATCGGCGCCAGACGCGAAAAAGGAGGGGAACGCGATGCGCCCCGGATTACCTTCCTGGTCACGATCACAGGTCTGGCCCTGATCGGTAGCGGCAGCGCTTTCTGGGGTTTTCTGTTCGGCCTGGCCGTAAAACAAAAGATCAGCCCGCACCGGCAGGAATGATCGCTTGATCGCCTCGCACGGGCTCAGGCTGCAACTGTGGGCATGACCTTGGCAACGATCCAATCGTCGATCTTCTGCGCCACACTTTCCCACTGGGGGTCGAGCATCAGCATGTGTCCGGAACGCGGGATAACGCAGGTTTCGGCGTTCCAGCCGCTGGCCGTCATGTACAGCCGGTTGGCCGCAAACATCGCATCGTGCTCGCCGCCGATGACCAGCGCGGGAATTCGGGGTCGCTTGACGGGCATGCGCAAGGCCAGCGCCATCATTTCGGTTAGCGCACGCATCGACTCTTCCTGCACCATGGGATGAAAAATGGGAAATATATGGGCAAATTGCTCGGGGCTCACGTCCGGCGAGAAATACGCCTCGCGCATCACCCGGATCGTATTGTCGGTATATTCACCGCGCACGGCGCGTTCGGCTTCATTGATAAAATCAGGGATGCGAACCGACAGTTGCACTCCCGATGCCGCAAGGCCGGTCGGTGGCACCGGCGCCAGCATCACCACCGCTTTTGCCGGCGATTTTTCAAGATAGCGCTGCACCACGATGCCCCCCATCGAATGCCCGATCAACACCGGCGCACTACTCAAGCCGGCAACGACCTGCCCGACATCGTCAGCGTAATCGTCGATCCCGAAGCTGTTCAGGTCTTCAATCCCCGAACTCTTGCCGTGTCCGGACAGATCGACCGCGTGACAGTTGTAACCGTGCTTCTGAAAGAAGGGCAGAAAGTTGATATCCCAACACCCGGAATGGGTGTAGCCGCCATGCACAAAAACGAGCGGTG
>JAYSZS010000254.1:0-19225 GCA_043737935.1 Propionivibrio sp.
TGTACGCCTGCTTCGGTATTTTCTTCATGCTTTATCTTTCCCAAGTAACATTGATTTTACGTCACCTGTGGCAGACTAAATTTCGGGGGAACCTCATTAGCACGGGATTTATGGTGGCAACCATTCGCTATAACGGCACCAAATTGTTTACGCCTTCAGAGGCGGTTCGTTAACTACTCCTCAGGTTTCATCACATGAATGAATATAGCTTTAAAGTTTATAACCGGCGGCATGCTAGTAATGTTACCTACAGCCTCAGAAAGACTATAGAAGGTTGGCATATTTCCCATATCTCCATAAATGGAGACTGCAAGCCAGACGGTTCCGATTTGTTCTACACGAACTTTGAGCAAAACTACATCAACTTTCCGAGTGGCTTTGGAGCTTTTCTTAATCATGTGTGGTCATTACTCAATAACGAGGAAATCACAGAGGATCAAGCTCAATGTAAACTGCAAGAACTGGCGGATTGGGTATCTTCCTGCGAAAAGAATCAGCCGAACTGGAAAGGATGGAATGTATGAGATTTCTTAAGCTTCCCCCACATCGCTCAACTCACTGGAGATTCCAGCATCGCACCCCAAGGGCGAGTAGTTCTTGGAATGTGCTCGTTCTAGCGACGGCTAATTCATAGCAAGGCAATCAAAGGTACCAGGGTCGAATTATCTTGATGAGATCGGTATCTCTGCCGTCGGAACAACGGGGAACAACCGCAGGAAACAACCGGGGACCACAAACAAGCATGGCAAACAAGCATGGCAAACAAGCAGGAGAGCATGGGGTCAAATGAGTGCATGGGGTCAGGTCTTGTTTATGAACTTTTTTCCAGTGGTGCATCGTTGCACGCCGCCAGGTTGACGCCCTGCGGTTCGTAGCCTTGGGTGTCCCGAGCCACCCGATTGACTATATGTATAATGTATGCATAATGCCTCAATGGATATCGAATTCGACCCAGCCAAGGCGAGATCCAACTTGGCAAAACACAAGGTCAGCTTTGCCCATGCCGAACAAGTGCTCCGTGACCCGATGGCAGTCACCATCGAGGATCCTGACGCAGAGGGAGAGCAGCGCTTCGTAACGCTGGGCATGGACGCGCTCGGACGGGTCTTGGTCGTTGTCCATTCACCGCGTGAGAGCCGAACCCGGCTGATCTCTGCGCGCAAGGCCAGCAAAGGCGAAGTGGAGCAATACCATGCGTAAAAACTACGATTTCAGCAATGGAAAGCGGGGCGCCTTCATCCCATCGACCGGGAAAACCCGCATCACGATCATGCTCGACGACGAGGTCATCGAGTTTTTTCGAGCTCGGGCCGAGGCGCTAGGTGCGGGATACCAGACGATGATCAACACGGCACTACGCGCCGCCGTTGCCGATGCGGCAAGCAAAGCGGCCGACGACAAGCCGGTTACCGTGGCAACGCTTCGCCAGGTGCTGCGTGAAGAGTTGCACACATCATAGGGGTAAAATGGGCCAAGGTAAAAAGGCTAGAGTGGAGAACAGGCTCTGACTTTCATTAGGCCAAGCCAAGCTGTTGCCGCCCCTTTCGTCTGGCGGTGTCTCAATAGCCTTTCCATAGACTGCTTTATCTGACCTCTCTCATGAAACCGTGCGTTCGGTGCTACCGCACACGGCTTTCCGATGTTCTTCATACCATGGCATGCGCCGAGCGCCAGCCCGCTACCATTGGAACTTCTACAGCCCATTGCGCCAGTAAAGATAGTTACTCGGAACAACCGGGGACAGACCACGGTTTTCTGCTTTTGAAGAGAAACCCTGATTTCCTACTGCGCGAGATCAAATAAAAACGGACATCCTGAAGCACTATTCCGTGGCAGCAAATATCTGCGACCTGCTCACGGCATGCCGACTACAGATCGCCTATTGGCAGGCTTGCAAAAAGATTGCCCTAGCCGAGAAGTTATTAATTGCAATGTTGCAGTTGATTTCAGAACCCTTCGTTGAATCCCTTGATCATTCGTCGCGCCTTCTTGGTCGGGCGACCGCGCAGGTCGCTTCCGGGGGTGGGGGAGAATCGCTGGATCTCCTTCATGGCGGTGCGGCGTGCGCTGCTTTCCGGTGTTTCCGCATAGAGATGCTGCGCTTCACTTGCAGGACGACGTTGGTCGTTGAGGCCGCTGACCTGGATGGTCCATTGTGCATCGCCGATTGCCAGATCTAGCGTATCGCTTGGGCGCAGGACGCTTGCCGGTTTGACGCTGTGCCCGTTAAGCTTGATGTGGCCGGCGTGGATGGCGGCTGTGGCCAGCGAGCGCGTTTTGTAGAAGCGTGCTGCCCACAGCCATTTGTCGATACGCAGGCTGGCGAGCGGCGGTTTTTCAGTTACGGCCATGGTTTTGGCGACGAAGCCTCAGACCGCTTCGACTAGCGGTTTTCGGCCTTGGCCTTGGGCGTCAGGCGATCGAGGTAAACGTAGACCACTGGCGTCAGGTATAGAGTGAGGAACTGCGAGAGCAGCAGGCCGCCGACGACGGCCAGTCCCAGGGGGCGACGCACCTCGGCACCGGCGCCAAGCCGATGGCGATGTCGATGGGCAGCGTGCCGACAAGGGCGGCCATGGTGGTCATCATGATCGGTCGGAGGCGGATCAGACAGGCCTGTAAGATGGCTTCATGCGCCGGCAACTGCTCGCTGCGTTGGCGGTCGAGCGCGAAGTCGATCATCATGATGGCGTTTTTCTTTACGATGCCGATCAGCATGATGATGCCAACAAAAGCGTAAAGGCTCAGATCGACGCCGAAGACAAGCAGCGTGACCAGCGCGACGAGTGCCGCCGAGGGTAGGCCGGAGAGGATGGTCAGCGGGTGGATGAAGCTTTCGTACAAGATGCCGAGCACGATATAGACCACCAGGATGGCGATCAGCAGCAACAGGCCCAGCCCTTGTAGCGAGGCCTGGAAGGCTTGCGCCGTGCCTTGCAGGCTGCTGTTGGGCGAGGCTGGCATGCGCAATACCTGCTCAAGCGCCTTGATGCGGTTAACCGCGTCGCCGAGTGAAACGCCGGGCAGAAGGTTGAAGGAGAGGATGACCGAGGGAAGCTGTCCTTGGTGGTTGACGGTCAGCGCCTGTGTCTTGCGAGTGACGCGGGATACGGTATCGAGCGGGATCAGTTTGCCGCTTGTCGCGCGCACATGGAGACGGGAGAGCATCAAGGGATCGAGCTGAAATTCGGGGGCAACCTCGAGGATGACCTGATACTGGTTGGTGGCGCCATAAATGGTCGAAATCTGCCGCGCATTGAAGGCGCTTTGTAGCGCATCCTCAACCTGGGCGAAGCTCAGACCCAGCGTGGCGATCTTGTCGCGATCTACCTCGAGTGCGACGACCGGGCTAAGGTTGTTGAGGTTGCTGGTACGTCGATGAAGCCGGGCATCTGGCGAATTTTGCCGAGCAGCGTTTCCGTCCATTGGTAGAGTTCGGTCAGGTCGGTGCTCTGCAGCGTGTACTGGTATTGCGCGGCGGTGATCTGGCCGCCGATGCGGATGACCGGTGGATTCTGCATATAAACCTTGATGCCCGGCACGGCACCCAGCTTGGGGCGTAGCTGCTGGATGATTTCATCCGGCGAAAGCTTGCGCTCGTCGCGCGGCTTGAGAATCATTAAAAAAGTACCGGTGTTGGACGTCGGGCGGATGCCACCGCCACCGACCGAGGACATGAAGGAGCGGATGTTCGGATCCTGCGCAACGATGGCGGCTACCGCACGCTGGTGTTCGACCATCGAAGCGAACGAGGCGTCCTGCGCGCCTTCGGTAAAGGCGATGATCTGCCCACTGTCGCCACTCAGGATGAAGTCCTTGGGCACCATTGTGAACAACACGCCACTGAGGACGATGGTCGCCGCGAAACCGGCGATCACCAGTCGCGGGCGCGCCATGGCCCAGCTCAGTGATTTACGGTAGTCGGCCAGCAGGGCATCAAAAAACTCTCGAAGGCACGGAAGATGCGACCATGCTCTTCCGGCTCGCTACGACGCAGGTAACGGCTGCACAGCATCGGCGTCAGGGTCAGCGAAACGATGCCAGAAACGAGAATGGCGACGCAGATGGTGACGGCAAACTCGTGCAGCAAGCGACCGACGATGCCGCTCATGAAGAGTACCGGGATGAATACGGCGATCAGCGAAATCGTCATCGAGAGGATGGTGAACCCGATCTCGCGCGAACCTTTAATGGAGGCCTCCAGTGGCGTTTCGCCCAGCTCAATGTGGCGGACAATGTTTTCGAGTATGACGATGGCGTCATCGACGACGAAGCCGACAGAGAGCGTCAACGCCAGCAGCGAGTGGTTGTCTAGGCTGTAGTCGAGCACGTACATGACGGCAAAGGTGCCGGTTATGGAAATGGGCAACGCCAGTGCTGGGATGACGGTGGCTGACAGGTTGCGCAGAAAAAGCAGAATGACCAGGATGACCAGAAATCCGGCAAGAACCAGGGTGAACTGCACGTCATGGATCGCGTCACGGATCGAGATGCTGCGATCGTACAGCGTGGTCATCTCGATCGCCGCCGGCAGCTTGGCCTGGAAGCTGGGCAGGATGCGCTTGATCGAATTGACCGTTTCAATGGTGTTGGCGCCGGGCTGGCGCTGGATGGCCAGCACGAAGGCGCGCTTGTCGACATTCCAGCTGGCGATGCGCGCGTTCTCGACACTGTCAATCGGCGTCGCCACTTCTTCAAGGCGGACCGGTGCCCCGTTGCGCCAGGCGACGATCAGCGGGCGGTAGGCCGCTGCATTCGAGAGCTGCCCATTGTCCTTGATGGCAAAGGTCTGGCGCTCGCCGTCAATCAGGCCGACCGGCTGGTTGACGTTGGCCTGTGAGATGGCCTGCTCAAGTTCGTCGATGCCCATGCCGCGGGCGGCAAGTTGATCCGGGTTGCTGCGGATTCGTACGGCGTATTTTTGCGAGCCGAAAACCTGTACCTGGGCAACGCCGCTGATCGTCGAAATGCGCTGGGCGAACTGGGTTTCGGCATATTCGTTGACCACCGGCAGCGGCAGCGTCGGCGAGGACAGCGCAATATAGAATATTGGCGAGTCGGCCGGGTTGACCTTGCGGTAGGATGGCAGCGCCGGCATGTTCGGTGGCAGTTTGCGCAGCGCGGTGGCTATCGCTGATTGAACGTCCTGTGCGGCGTCGTCGATGTTGCACTCGAGCGAGAATTGCAGCGTGATCGAGGTGGTTCCCTGCGCGCTCGTCGAGTTCATCGAGTCGAGCCCTGCAATCGTCGAGAACTGAGCTTCAAGCGGTGTGGCGACAGCCGCGGCCATTGTTTCAGGCGATGCGCCGGGTAATGCGGCGTTGACCGAGATGGTCGGGAAGTCGACGCTCGTCAGTTCGGAAACCGGCAGCGCGCGATAGGCGATGATGCCGAAAATGACAAACGCCGCCACCAGCAGCGTGGTCATGACCGGGCGGCGGATGCACAGTTCGGGCAGGTTCATGACGCCACCCTATTTGTTCGCTGGTGTTGCAGGTGTGTCTGCATTGGCCGGGGAGATTACGGGGCTGGTCGGGTCCGTTGCCGTGGACTTGATCCTGACTCCCGGTGCCAAGCGCAACTGGCCATCGGTGACGACGGTTTCGTCAGCCAGTACACCCGTGCGGATCGCCGTCACTCCACCCTCAGAAGCGGCGGTTTCGATCTTGCGCATTTCGACGCTGTTGTCCTCTTTGACGACGTAAACAAAATTGCCATTTACCCCCTGCTGAACGGCTTCATTGGGCACGGTGATAGTCTTGGCCAGTGTATCGAGCAGCAGCGAGACGTTGAGGAACTGCCCCGGTGTGATCTTTTCATCCGCGTTGGGCAGCACGGCTTTCATCTGGATGGTGGCGGTTGTAGTGTCGACCGCGTTGTCGAGGAAGCGCGCTTCGCCTTCAAGGTGCAGAGTCTTGTCACCCGGCAGGCTGACATCGACTTTCATGCCGCCACTTTTGCCTGCAGCGGAGGCCATGGCGGCGCGCAGTCGTGGCAGGTGTTTTTCGGGCTCCGAGAAACTGACGAGCAGGGACGCGCCCGGTTGACCACGGCCAGCGTCGTGTCGTTGATCTTGACTGATGAACTTGGGAAGACCAGTCGGGCGCCGACGACGCCGTCGAACGGGGCACGAATGGTGGCATAAGAAAGCTGCAAGCGCACCAGTTCCACCGCTGCCTTGCTGGCCAGCAGGTTGGCGCTGGCGGCGGCTTCGTTGGTGCGGATGTCATTGACTTTCTCTTCGGAGATGAAGTTGCGATCTTTGAGCGCGGTGTAACGGGCGGTGTCGGCACGCGTCTTGGCGACCAGCGCCTGGACGCGGGTGGCGTTGGCTTCCGCCTGTTGCAAGCGGACAGTGAAATCTTTCGGATCGAGACGAAATCAGCACGTCGCCCTGGTTGACGTGCTGTCCTTCGGTGAACAGTACGGCGGCGACCTGACCATCGACCCGCGACTTCAGCACAACGCTTTCGAAGGCTTCGGCACGTCCGACCATTTGCAAGGTGACAGGCACGTCGCGCGTTGCGGCTCTGGCGGTAGTGACGGGAACCGGTGGCGGCTCCGATTTCTTTATTTCACCATCATCCGAACACGCCGTCAGGGCTGCGATGCTGACGAGCAGGAGGACGATGTGCCCTGCATTCATGGCAGCAGGCTTTCGAGCGCGTAGAGTTCTTCGACTGTCTCACGACGGCGAATGAGATGAATCTGCGTTCCATCAACCATTACTTCGGCAGCGCGCGGTCGGGTGTTGTAGTTCGAGCTCATGGCCATGCCATAGGCGCCGGCCGACATGACGGCAAGCAGGTCGCCGGGTTCGATGCGCAGTGGGCGCTGGTGGCCGAGGAAATCACCCGATTCGCAGATCGGGCCGACGATTTCCCAGTTGTTTGGGGCTCCATTGCGCGGTACTAGCGGGACAATATCGTGCCAGGCGTCATAGAGTGCCGGGCGGGCGAGGTCATTCATGGCGGCATCGATAATGGCGAAATTCTTTACTGCGCCAGGCTTGAGGTATTCAACTCGGGTGAGCAGTACACCGGCATTGCCGACCAGACGACGTCCCGGTTCGAGAAGAATCCTGAGGTGCCGATCCTTGAGCTTGTGCAGTAGCGGCTGCAGGTAGGACTTTACGCTGGGAACGGCTTCGTCCTGGTAGCGGATGCCGAGGCCGCCGCCGAGGTCGATATGCTTTAAAGATATGCCGTTTGCCGCCAGTTGGTCGATCAGGTGAAGGATCTTGTCGAGCGCTTCGGCAAAGGGAGCTGGGTCGAGCAGTTGCGATCCGATATGGCAGTCGATGCCGGTGATTTCCAAGTTCGGCAGGCTGACGGCGTGCTGGTAGGTTTTCAGAGCCTCTTCGTAGGCGACGCCGAACTTGTTTTCCTTGAGGCCGGTCGATATGTAGGGATGCGTCATGGCGTCGACATCCGGATTGACGCGCAGGCTGATTGGCGCCTTCTTGCCGAGGCTGGCGGCGACTGCGTTGAGCCGGTCGAGTTCGGGTGCGGATTCGACATTGAAGCAGAGGATGCCGGTGGTCAGGGCAAAGGCCATTTCGCCAGCGGACTTGCCGACGCCCGAGAAAACAATTTTTTGCGGATCGGCTCCGGCAGCTAGAGCGCGCTTCAGTTCGCCGATGGAAACGATGTCGAAACCGGCGCCACGGCGCGCGAAAACGTCAAGGACGGCCAGGTTGGAATTGGCCTTGAGGGCGTAACACACCAATGAATCAAGGCCGCACAGTTCCTGCAGGAATTCATCAAGCGCGGCTTCGAGTGCGGCGCGGGAGTAAACATAACAAGGCGTGCCAAAGCGTGCAGCGATGTCGGATAGCGGTACGGACTCGACATGCAGTTGGCCATTCTTCAGGGAGAAAGCGTTCATCGGACCGCTTCAGTTGTCGTGTTAAGATCATTGGAAGCTGGCGTTGCCGGTGCGCTCGTGCTGGCTGGCGCAGGCGGGGATTTGGTCGGGGGTGGCGGGAGCGTCAGCGGCCCGCGCGTGCCGCAGGCACCAATAGCAATCGAAAACAGTAGAATGAAAAGCGTGAAATATCGGGGCATGGTGGAGTGATCGCAAATGGAAAATGGTAGCACAGGATGAACGATAGCGATTTCAATGCACTTGCCGATGCCGCACTGACCCGGATTGAGGCCGGGCTGGAAGCCAGTGGCGCCGATCTGGATTTTGCGATGGTCAGCGCCGGTGTGCTCGAGATCGAGTTTGCTGACGGCAGCAAAATTATCGTTAACCGTCATGGCGCGGCGCAAGAGGTGTGGGTGGCCGCTCGCTCGGGCGGGTTTCATTTCCGCTGGGACGGAAAGGCCTGGCGGGATACGCGCAACAGCGGTGAACTGATGGACGCACTGTCGGCGCTGGTTTCGGCGCAGGGCGGTGAGCCAGTCGATTTGGGCTAGTAAAACGTCATATTCGGATGCTTTGCCGCCAAGTCATCGGGTTGGACAAGGCGCACACAGTAATCTTCCATTTTTAGTGAAAGCTGGTGGTGTTCTCAGGCCCTCTTCATGCAGACTTGGCGCTGGGCTAGTGCCGCGGTTATTGTCCTGGCCATCAAAGGTGACACTAATCAACCGGCTTGGCGTCTTGTTCCTGCGGCGCTTCCGGTTCCACTTCGGACGGAACGTTTTCCTTGTAGAAAAATTCTTTTGCCGGCCCCTTGCCGGAGGCTGCTATTTCAAGTGCGACCAGACCCTCGGGTTGCGGCATGAAGGATTGCGGCACGTCTTTGAGTACCCTGGTCATATAGCCAATCCAAGTGGGCAAAGCGGCCGTGCCGCCGGTTTCTCCGTTGCCCAAATTCCTTGGCTGATCGAAGCCAATCCATGAACAGCCGACGATGGTTCGCTGATAGCCGCAGAACCAGGCATCAACGTGCTCATTGGTCGTGCCTGTTTTCCCGGCAAGGTCACGGCGCTTGAGCGTGGCGGAGGCGCGTGCGGCGGTGCCGTAAATGGTGACGTCGCGCAGCATGCTATCCATCAGATAGGCGTTGCGCGGGTCGATGGCCCGTAAAGTGTCGTCGCCGGCCGTTACCGGCTGCGCAGCGGCCAGCACATGCCCCTTTTCATCCTGAATGTCGCGCACGACATATGGCTGGATAAGGTAACCGCTGTTGGCAAAAACGGCGTAGGCGGTGACCATCTGCCAGGGGGTGACCGAACCGGCACCCAGTGCCATCGTCAGGTAGGGTGGGTGCTTTTCGGCATCGAAACCGAATCGGGTAATGTAATCCTGTATGAAATTGACGCCGCTGGATTGCAACAGCCGGATCGAGACCATGTTCCTTGATTTGGCCAGCGCCGTACGCATGCGCATCGGTCCTTCGTACTTGCCGTCGTAATTTTTAGGTTCCCAGGCCTGACTGCCGGTAACCGAGGAGGGAAAGCTGATCGGTTCGTCACGGATGATCGAAGCCGGTGTGAAGCCTTTTTCCAGTGCGCCCGAATAAATGAAAGGCTTGAAGCTCGAACCCGGCTGTCGCCAGGCCTGCGTGGCGTGGTTGAATTTGTTGCGGTTGAAGTCAAAACCTCCGACCAGCGAACGGATGGCGCCGTTCTGCGGGTCAGCCGACAGGAATGCGGCTTCAACCTCGGGCATCTGCGTGATTCGCCAGTTATTCTTTTCGTCCGTCTGCACACGAATGACGGCACCGCGACGCAGTCGCTTGTTAGGCGGCGCCTTATCGTCGATCAAGCGGGCGGCGAACTTGAGGCCGTCGCCACTGATGGTGACGATCTCGCCACCGCGCCGGTAGGCGCGAATCTTTTTGGCATCGGCTTGCAGTACCACCGCCGGATGCAGATCCTCCGAGTCGTGAAAGTCCTGCAACAGCTCGTCGAGGGCTTCATCCTGCTCGGTCTTGATATCCGTCATCTCGACGTAGGCTTCTGCGCCACGGTAACCATGGCGACGGTCATAGTCGAGTACGCCGCGTCGCAAACTGTTGTAGGCGGCTTCCTGATCATTCTTGAGAATCGTCGTATAAATACGCAGACCGCGAGTGTAAACGTCTTGCGGAAATCGTTCGGCCGCCATTTGACGCGCCATTTCGGCGACGAACTCGGCATGCACGGCATATTCATTGGTCTCACGCTTGACGACCAGCGCCTGTTTCAAGGCGGATTCGTGTTGCCTGGCATCGATAAATCCAAGTTCATGCATGCGTCGCAAAACATATTGCTGACGCAAACTAGCGCGTTTGGGGTTGACCACCGGGTTGAAGGCGGAAGGCGCTTTTGGCAAACCGGCCAGCATGGCCGCTTCGGCGATGCTCAGCTCCTTGAGCGGTTTGCCAAAATAAATCTGCGCTGCCGCGCCGAAGCCATAGGCGCGTTGACCCAGAAAAATCTGGTTGATATACAGCTCGAAGATCTGATTCTTGCTTAGATTGTTCTCTATCTTGAAGGAAAGCAATGCTTCATAGAGCTTGCGGGTGTAAGTTTTTTCAGAGGATAGGAAGAAATTTTTGGCAACTTGCTGAGTAATGGTCGAGGCTCCCTGCCGATTCCCTCCGCCCAGAAAATTATTGAGCATGGCGCGAACGACACCCTGCGCATCAACGCCGCTATGCTGGTAGAAGCGTTCGTCTTCGGCCGCCAGAATAGCCTGTTTCATTATGTCAGGGACGTCCTGAATGCGCACGACCGCCCGGCGCTCTTCGCCGAATTCACCGATCAGGTGACCTTCGCTGGTATAAACCCGCAGCGGAATCTTCGGACGATAGTCGGTGAGTATTTCCAGCGAAGGCAGGTTTGGATAGGTCAGAATCAAAACCACGCCGGCCATGGCGATAAACATCGAAGCCAGACCGACAATGAACAGAACAGGGTAAAGAATCCAGCGGGAAAGGTTAAACAAGTCGCAGTTCCGGGAAGAAAGTCGTAACTTATCATTATAAACGTTGCCCGAGGGCCGGTGAGAGAGAGTGGAAATCGGCAGAAGAAATGGCTTTACATGCCGGATACTTGTTGCTAGCATCTAATGTAGATTATCTATAAACACGCTAACTACAAATTATTCAAGGGTTTTTTTCGGCGAAGGGTGGCGATTTGCAACTCGATTTTTCGATCTTCAATCCTAAGGCGCGTACTCTGATCGGTCTCGACATCAGTTCGTCGTCAGTCAAGATGGTTGAACTGGCAAGTGATGGCAAGAGCGGTTATCGTGTCGAACGTTATACGATAGAGGTATTGCCGAGGGACGCTGTCGCTGATGGCAATATTATCAATTTGGAAGCGGCGGCCGAGACCGTGCGTCGGGCCTGGAAAAAAATGGCGACGTCAACCCGGAATGTCGCCATTGCGCTTCCGGCTTCTCATGTGATCACCAAAAAAATCATCGTGGCCGCTGGTCAACGCGAGGAAGCACTTGAGCTTCAGGTCGAGTCGGAAGCTAATCAGTACATTCCGTTTGCGCTTGAGGAAGTCAATCTTGACTTTCAGGTCGTTGGCCCGGCTCCTTCATCGCCAGATGAATTGGAAGTGCTGATTGCTGCGTCCCGCAAGGAGAAGGTTGAGGATCGTCTCGCCGTGGTTGAATCCGCTGGTTTGAAACCGATTGTTATGGATGTAGAGTCCTACGCCGTGTTTTCGTCCTTCGAATTGATCGAAAAGCAACTCCCTGATGGCGGCAAAGGGCAGATAATTGCCTTGGTTGATGTCGGTGCCAACGTAATGAACCTGACTGTTTTACGCAATGGTCAGCAACTTTATGTTCGCGAACAGGCGTTTGGCGGAAATCAGTTGACACAGGATATCGCCCGCCTTTTCGGCATGAACTTTGAGGAAGCTGAATCTGAAAAGCGGCGTAATAATCTACCGGACAATTATGAGGCCGAACTCCTGCATCCTTTTGTGGAGAGCATGGCCTTGGAGGTGTCTCGAGCCTTGCAGTTCTTCTTTACGTCCACCCAGTTTAATCAGGTCAATCACATTGTTCTTGCCGGCGGGTGTGCCGTCCTGCCTGGGGCAGACGAAGTGGTGGCATCACGGACCCAGATCAACACGATTATTGCCAATCCCTTCGCTGACATGGTGCTTTCCGAACGGGTTCGCGCCAAGAGTCTGCTGGCCGACTCTTCGTCGCTGATGGCCGCGTGCGGCCTCGCGCTGCGGAGGTTTGACGAATGATACGCATCAATCTTCTCCCGCATCGCGAAGCAAAGCGCAAGGCGAGACGTCAGCAGTTTTATGGCCTGCTGGTCATGGTTTCGGTACTTGCCGGGTTGATCGTGTTTCTCATTTATACGCTTATCTCGGGTTACATTACTGCTCAAGAGGCCAGAAATGATTTCCTTAAAAAGGAGATCGCGGTACTGGATAAGCAGCTCGACGAGATTAAACGGCTAAAGGAACAAACGCAGGCTTTGCTGGCGCGCAAGCAGATCATCGAGTCCTTACAGCGAGATCGGGCAGAGGCTGTACGGCTGCTAAACGAGTTGGTAAAACAAATGCCGGAAGGTGTTTATATACGCTCGATAAAACAGGAAGGCACCAGGATTTCCCTTGTCGGATATGCGCAATCCAATGCACGGGTTTCAACGCTAATGCGCAATATTGAGGCTTCCTCCTGGCTTGAAAAGCCCGAGTTGATTGAAATCAAGGCAATAAACCTCGACAAGCGACGACTCAACGAATTCAGCATGAATGCTTCCCTTAAACGTGCCCCGGTTGTTGATGGGGGCAAGAGATGAAATCGCCCTCCATTCCTAAAATTGATTTCAAGGCGGTTCTTGAAGATTTCCGTAGCTTGAACCCGAAGGATGTTGGAACCTGGCCTGTTGTACCGCGTGTAGCGGTATTGCTTGTTCTGATTTCCGTGATTCTGCTGGCGGGTTGGTGGTTTTTGTGGAATGAGCAACTGGACACACTTGCAGCAAGGCAACAGGATGAGTTAAAACTCAGAGACGAATTTGTTGCCAAGAAGACACAGGCAGTGAATCTAGATTTGTTCACTCTGCAATTGACTGAGATTGACCGCTCATTCGGTGCTTTGTTGAAACAGCTGCCCAATAAGTCAGAGGTTGAATCCTTGCTGGTCGAGATCAACCAGTCGGGGATGGGGCGAGGGCTGCAGTTTGAGCTTTTTAAGCCAGGGCAGGAGATCGTTAAGGATTTTTACGCCGAGTTGCCGATCAATGTACGGCTGACCGGTAGTTACCATGACTTTGGCGCCTTTGCCGGAGATGTCGCCAGGCTGTCGAGAATTGTGACTTTGAATAACATTGCCATTACGACTAATCCTCAGGCCAAGGATGGTGGTCTGGTCATGGACGCCGTGACAAAAACCTTCCGCTATCTCGACGATGAAGAATTGGCCGCCAAGAAAAAGGCGGCTCAGGCCGCCAAGGGTGGGAAGAAATGAGAAAGTTAGCGGTTGCGCTGGCTAGCGTCGCCCTGGTGGCATGTTCCGGCAGTGATAACGAGGATCTTCACCAGTGGATGGATGGGGTCTCCAAGAATATTAAAGCCACAATTCCTCCGTTACCCCAAGTCAAGCCTTATGAGCCTGAGGCTTATGATGCAGGGAACCTGCTTGACCCTTTCAAGGCGGCCAAGATTGGCGCCGAGCAGAAGAAGAGTGGTGGGGGTGGTTTGCAGCCGGACATGAATCGACCACGGGAGCCTTTAGAGGCTTATCCGCAGGAGTCGCTGAAATATGTGGGCGTGATGACCAGGAAAAAAATTTCATTTGCCATCATTCAGGTTGATGGTTCCTTGTATCAGGTAAGGGTCGGGAGTTATATGGGTCAAAATTTCGGTGTGATTACCAAGATTACGGAATCTGAAGTGACGTTGAAGGAACTCATCCAGGATTCCGCAGGTGACTGGGTTGAAAAAGAAAGTACGCTTATGCTTCAGGGTCAGGAGGGGAAAAGGTGAAACAGATCAAATGCTACCTGCTCAGCTTGTTCAGCGGGCTTTTACTGGCAGTTACAGCAGTTTATGCTCAGGACAGCAAGCCGAATTCTTTTGAATCGATCACCGTCGCTCAACAGGGACCGGTTGTTAATGTCAAGCTCATGTTTTCAGCACCTTTGTCCGCACTGCCACCGGGGTTCAGTGTTGCCAAACCAGCGCGAATTGCACTTGATTTTGCAAATACGATTAACGGTCTAGGCAAGACGAGTCAAGCGTTTAATGAAGGAAATTTGCTAAGCGCCAATATTGTTCAGGCCGAAGGTCGAACGCGCCTGGTGTTGAATCTTAACCAGGCAATGACTTATGAGTCGAGGATCGACGGCAACAGCCTGATGCTGACTTTGATTCCCGTTTCAATTAAGGGTGATTTGGCTGCTCGGGCCGAGAATTTCTCGCAGGCGCGCCCTTCACAGACCGTGAATAGCATTCGGGATATTGGATTCCAGCGCGGCAAAAGCGGTGATGGAGTGATTACCGTCGAACTTAGCGATCCGAATGCGGGAATTACCATTCGTCAGCAGGGGAAAAGTCTGATCGTCGATTTCGTTAAAGTGACGGTGCCGGATGCGTTGCGCAAACGCCTCAATGTCACTGATTTTGCGACGCCTGTTGTTTCCCTGAACACGGTTCAGCAGGGCGCCGACGCACGTATGACGATAAATCCACATGGCTTGTGGGAGTATAACGCTTACCAGTCCGACAACAAGTTTGTCATTGAGGTGAAACCAGTTATCGAGAACCCCAACAAGCTGGTACAGGGATCGCGCGGCGGCTTTCAAGGTGAGAAGTTGTCCCTGAATTTCCAGAACGTTGAAGTGCGCCGCTTGTTGCAGGTGATCGGTGAGTTTACCGGAATGAATATGGTGGTGAGTGATTCGGTTGGCGGTTCGATTACTCTGATTTTGAAAGATGTACCCTGGGATCAGGCGCTGGATATCATTCTCCAGCAAAAAGGGCTCGACATGCGCAAGAACGGCAATGTCATCTTGATCGCCCCACGCGAGGAAATTGCTACCAAGGAAAAACTGGAGTTTGAATCGAAGGTACAGATCAGCGACCTTGAACCCTTACGCACCGAAAGTTTTCAGATGAACTACATCAAGGGTGCAGATGTTCAGAAGCTCCTGGTCGATCCAAAACAAACCCTGCTCTCAAAACGCGGCAGTGCTTTACTGGATGATCGCTCCAACATGTTGTTTGTCAAGGATACGCCAAGTCGCCTTGACGATGTCAGAGAGATGATCGCCAAGGTGGACGTGCCGGTACGGCAGGTCATGATTGAAGCACGAATCGTCGAGGCGGGTGACAGCTTTGCAAAGAATCTTGGCATACGCTTAAATTTCAGGCAGATACAACCTGGTAACCGCATTGGTGGGGATGAAACCTTTCTTAGGGGCAATTCTGTGACTAACTCGGCAGTCAATCTCCCGGCAACTCCCCGCACCGGACAGACAGGTACATTGTCCTTACTGCTTTTTAACACTGCACTTACCCAGTTTCTTACCGCCGAGATCTCGGCACTGGAGGCTGATGGACGCGGCAAGGTTATTTCCAGTCCGCGTGTGATGACCTCCAATCAGGTTGAGGCCATCATCGAGCAAGGCGTAGAAATTCCTTACCAGCAGGCGACCAGCTCCGGCGCCACCAGTGTTTCTTTCCGCAAGGCGAATCTGTCATTGAAAGTCAAGCCGGGGATCACGCCGGACGGCAGAATAACAATGGCACTGGATGTGAACAAGGATACACCCAACACCCGCTTGTCGACAGGCGCAGGTATTGCCATTGATACTAAGCACGTGAAGACCGAAGTGCTGGTTGAAAATGGTGGTACCGTCGTCATTGGGGGTATTTACACTCAGGAAACGAGAGATAACACGCAGCGCATTCCTTTCTTCGGTGACCTTCCCTACATTGGCTGGCTTTTCAAGAACAGGGAATGGATTGATGATAAAACCGAGTTGCTGATTTTCATCACGCCGAAGATAGTTGCACAATCTCTCGCTGTGCAATGATCACTGAGATAAAAAAACCGGCAGTTGCCGGTTTTTTTTCGACTTTTTTATGTCCATTATTGCATAGCCGCTACGGTAGAATAACGATGTGGATAAACAATACGGTACAAAAAACGTCTATCTGGTGGGTCTGATGGGGGCTGGCAAGACGACCATTGGTCGGTCGCTGGCCAGGCAACTCGCTCTCGAATTTGTTGATACAGACCGTGAAATCGAGGCGCGTACTGGCGTCAGCATCCCCACGGTTTTTGAAATTGAAGGTGAAGATGGCTTTCGCAAGCGTGAAGTGCAGGTGATCGCTGATCTCTCACGGCTGAGTGGGCGGGTGGTGGCGACCGGGGGAGGGGTTGTTTTGCGGTCGGAAAATCGTGCCAATTTGAGAGCGAGTGGCTTTGTCGTTTATCTCAACGTGCCACCTTACACATTGTGGGAACGTACGCGTCAAGATCGAAACCGGCCCCTGCTGCAAGTTGACGATCCCCTGCTCAAACTTAAGGAGTTGTATTCGCAACGCGATCCGCTCTATCGCGAAGTAGCGGATCTGGTTGTCGATGGTAGCCGAAACAATGCTCATGGCATTCAGCAATTGCTGATCAGGGAAGTTGGAGAACAATGGAAACGCTGAATGTTGAGTTGGGCGATCGCAACTATCCGATTCATGTCGGCCAAGGAATTCTCGAGCGCAGCGGACTGCTGTTACCCTTTCTTCTGCAACCCAAAGTTGCAGTTGTTAGCAATACGATTGTTGCCCCATTGTATCTGCAGCGCTTTGCAAGGCCGCTACGAGATGCCGGAATCGAGGTGGTCGAGATCATTTTGCCCGATGGCGAGCAATTCAAGAACTGGCAAACACTCAATTCAATTTTTGATGTGCTGCTCGAACGCCGTTGCGAGCGTTCAACCACTCTGATAGCCTTGGGCGGTGGTGTTGTTGGTGATATGAGCGGTTTTGCAGCGGCCTGTTACCAGCGTGGCATGCCGTTCATTCAAGTTCCGACAACCCTGCTTGCGCAAGTCGATTCGTCGGTTGGAGGCAAGACGGCAATCAATCATCCGCTGGGCAAAAACATGATCGGTGCGTTCTATCAGCCAAGATTAGTGCTGGCCGATACCGATATTCTGGCAACGTTGCCGGATCGCGAGTTGCGAGCGGGGCTGGCTGAAGTCATCAAATACGGATTGATCCGTGATTTGCCTTTCCTTGAATGGCTTGAAATGCATCTGGATCGCTTGCTAGCACGTGAGCCGAAGGCTCTGGAATATGCCATCTGCCGCTCGTGCACGAACAAGGCTGAAATTGTTGTTGACGATGAGCATGAAAATGGCGAACGGGCATTGCTTAATCTTGGCCACACCTTCGGACATGCGATTGAAACCGGTATGGGCTACGGCGAATGGCTGCACGGTGAGGCCGTCGCTGCGGGCATCATGATGGCCGCTGAACTGTCCTGCCGGCTCGGCTGGATTGGTGAGGCGGATGTAGTGCGGGTAGAAAAACTGCTGTTACGCGCTGGTTTACCCGTATTAGGCCCGGCAATGGGTGCAGAGAGTTATCTTGATTTGATGCAACATGACAAGAAGGTG
Source organism: Propionivibrio sp. (assembly GCA_043737935.1). GTDB lineage: Bacteria > Pseudomonadota > Gammaproteobacteria > Burkholderiales > Rhodocyclaceae > Propionivibrio. The sequence continues at coordinate 17,540 of JAYSZS010000254.1, forward strand.
CAGGATGGAAAGCTGCGTTTGGTGCTGTTCAAACAGATTGGCAAGGCTATTGTGAGTGATGCTCCTTCTTGGATAGAAATTGCCCAAGCCATTGTCGCGCGCTCCGCTCATGCCTGATCTGGCACCTTATGCCGTTGCAATGGCTAACTCACGGGGTCGTCGCCACGCCGAAGAGGCCCCTTCGCAGCGCAGTGAATTTCAACGCGATCGAGATCGTATTGTGCATTCAACCGCCTTTCGACGCCTAGAATACAAGACACAGGTTTTTGTTAATCACGAGGGCGACCTTTTCCGGACACGCTTGACGCATAGCCTGGAGGTAGCGCAGATCGCCAGAGCCATAGCCCGTGCCTTACGTCTCAACGAAGATCTTGTGGAAGCCATTTCTCTCGCTCACGACCTGGGGCACACTCCGTTCGGCCATGCCGGACAGGATGCACTCAATGAGTGCATGCGGGGTAACGGTGGCTTTGAACACAACCTGCAAAGTCTGCGTATTGTTGATCTGCTTGAGGAGCGTTACGCTGAATTTGACGGACTCAATCTGTGTTTTGAAACCCGTGAAGGCATTGTCAAACATTGCTCTTTGGAAAACGCACGCCAGCTTGGCGAGCTTGGCGAACGCTTTATTCAGCGCACGCAACCCTCGCTTGAAGCTCAAATATGCAATTTTGCCGACGAAATTGCCTACAACAACCACGATATCGATGACGGATTGCGATCGGGGCTGATTTCGCTCGATCAACTTCAGGAGGTCAGTCTGTTTGCGCGCTATGAGGCTGACTTGAGTTCAGTTTATCCCAGCCTGAGCGGACGTCGTCTCATTCATGAAACAATCCGCCGGATGATCAATGTCCTGGTGTGCGATCTGATCACAACGACGGCCAGCAACCTGGCCCGACAGAAACCGAAAGATCTCTCCGAAGCCAGACTCGGCGTGCCGTTAATCGCGTTCTCGGATGAATTGTGTGAAGCGCAACGGGAGATGAAGCGTTTCCTGCACCAGCATCTCTATCAACATTTTCAGGTATTGCGCATGACCAGCAAGGCGCGGCGAATCATCAATGATTTATATCTGGCCTTCGTCACGGATCCACGCATGCTGCCACTACCGTATCAGTCGGATGGCGATCAGCCGCGCCGGGTAGCCGACTACATTGCCGGGATGACTGACCGCTATGCGATGAAGGAGCATCGTCGCCTGTTTGCGGTAGGAGAATTCTGACAATCTGTCTGGATCGGTCTGGCACTTGTGGGCTTTACTGATTTCGAAATATTCGCTTGAGATAGAGTACCGTTTCCACGGAAAGGCCTCCAATACCGCTCAGCCCCCCTGGAACAAAAAAATTATTTTCAATAAATAGCAAATAATGCTTGTAAACAGTAGCTTAACCTGATAACTTTCGGCGCATCGCGATTCCGATCGCTCCTGAGTTTTCGCCATTACCCTTGCCGTTGAATCCCCGCCTTTGCCCCTTAGCGCCACGACCCTGATCGAACGAATCAGAGACGTTTTTTCAACGCTACCGGACACCCGAGGTCAAAGCAACAACCTGACCTGTCTCATACAGGATGCGGCGCTTTCGGCGGTTGCGATTTTCTTCTCCCAGAGCCCTTCGTTCCTCGACAGCCAAGTCAGAAGGCAGAAGCCGTTGGGCAGAAACAATGCCTCATCGCTGTTCGGGG